>JBAVYG010000169.1:0-8057 GCA_049698675.1 Terriglobia bacterium | reverse complement strand
AAACACCTCGACCGCTGGGTCCATTGTCTGGTGCAACAAGAGTTCGGTGCCCCAATTGAAGATATTGCTCTCGCTTGGATCCATGTGTGCAGCCAACTCGTACTGCTTCGCTGAGGCGACATAATTCCTCGCTTTTTCCTCGACTTCCCCCAGCAGACTGTGCAGCTCGGCTGTATCCTGCATCTTCAGGAGACTTTGAAGTTGGCGGCGAGCTTCGTCCATGTTCCCGCTACGCGCTAAGGACAGCGCTAGGTCATAGCCATTGTCATAAGCTTGACCAGCCAGGCAGCCCTCGAACCGACGTGTCTTGCTCTTCTGGCTCTGCGCTGGGACTCCAGTCCTGCCCGCGCACGCGGGCTTACGCTTTTGCTCGACTTGCAGAATCCAAACGGAAGTTGGCCGGCCTTCAGGGGCGACGACGCCGAGGGTTCAGGTCTAACAGCCTTGGCCGTAATCGCGCTTATCAATAGCGGCGAAATGACCCTCCATACAGAGCGCGGCCTCGAATTGCTGCTAAGGTCGAAAGGAAACGAATCACACTGGCTTTGGAGATGGAAGTTCGAGACCACGGATACCCACGTCCAGTTCGATCCTAACAAGTTCGGCTGGCCGTGGCTGCCTGGCACTTGCAGTTGGGTAATCCCCACAGCCCTGTCAATCATTGCGCTTAGGCAGGCTTTCGTTTGCTGCAAGCCGGACCAAGTCAGGCTTCGAATCGGGCGCGGTACGGAAATGCTGCTGGACCGCGCCTGTCCCAGCGGAGGCTGGAATGCCGGAAATGGTGTGGTCTACGGCGTTCCTCTGGCGCCGCATCTGGATGCCACGGCCACCGCCTTGACGGCCCTATGCGGAGAACAAAATAATCAATCCGTTGCGCCCGCTCTGGACTGGCTTGGGCGCGCGGTACTGACCTGCTCCGCGCCTTGGAGCTTGGCGTGGTCCATCCTGGCTCTTAATGCTCACAACCGACCCATCGAAGGCTTAGTTGATCGCCTTCTCGCATCGAGAGATCAAGGCCTTATCGCGGATTCTGCCACCCTGGCCGCTGTTATTCTCGCCATTGATTGCATGGGACCAGGCAACGTTTTCAAGGTGATCGCATGACCAGAAGAGGTTTGTTAGCCGGCTCGGTCGGACTCGCAGCGGGAGCGGTAACCGTTCTTCCTATCCTCGCGTCCAATTACGACCGGGTCCGGCGGCCGGCCCGTTCACGCGTCGCCATCGTGCGAGCGGATGACTATTCTGAGCGGATTGAGCAAAGTGGGGGTATCCATCTCGCTCTCGTAACCACTATATGTTGTGGTCCGCTTTACCTCCGATCAGGCGATGGTAAGGAACCGGGGCGACCTCGACAGCCTGCTGCAGCAGCCGATAGAAAAGCAGGCCCCGGGCCTTGGATCGGCGGCGGTTGAATCGGAACGTGAACTCGTCCAGGTAGTAGTCCAGGTGCTCATGGCTGACCGCTCCCTGATGGGTGCTCATCAACCACCGCTTGAGCAGCGAGACCACGCGATGCACCCGCGGCAGCAGTTCCGAGGGTGATCGCCGGTGACCCCTAAGGAAAGTGATCTGGTGCTGATATCCCTTGCGCTCCAAGGGCTCGTAGCCCAACCAAGCATCGGTATGAACGACGCTGCCAGGCTCGATCGAATCCTCGACAAAGGGTATCAAACTCTCCGCCGAGGCGTCTGGCGCCGAGCGGACACGGATGCGCCCAATGCCCTTCCCATCCTCTTGCGCAGCTACCACAATCAAGATCTTGTTCCCGGCTTGCCGGCCGTAAACATCTTTCTCCGGGCCGCCGAGGTAGGTTTCGTCCACCTCCACCCGGCCGGTCAGTCGATCGCGGCCCGGTCGCACCATCGCCCGCCTCAACTTATGCAACCACGCCCAAGCCGTTTGGTAGCTGCCCAAGCCCAGGATACGCTGCAGGCCCAACGCACTCCCGCCACTTTTCTGGTTGGTGACGAACCACATGGCCTCGAACCAAGCGCGCAGGGGCTTGCGCGTACCCTCGAAAATCGTCCCTGCTATCGGCGAGCTCTGCCGCTGACAGGCGGCGCACCGAAACAGTCCCCGCGCCGTCATCCAGGCATGACCCGCGCCACAGGCCGGGCACCGGAAGCCCTCCGGCCACCGAAGCCGATGCAGATAAGTGGTGCACGCTTCCTCCGAGGGAAACCATCTTTCGAATTCCTGGATCGTTCGTGGGTAATCCACGCCGCCGACCGGGTGAAGTTGACTCTCGCTCACCACTATATCTTGCGCTTACGAGAGCGAAATGGATACCCCATTGAGCAAATCTTAATTAGCGCCCTCCGGCCATTTCACCTCAATGTCTGTGGAAAGACAGTCCTGCTAAAGCCGAATCTAGTGGACTTCGTGCCGGGAGTCGGCATCAACACCCAGCTTACGCATACCAAAATCGTCAATGATAAGCAGCGGCACCGTCACCAAGGACTCCAGACATTCTTTGCGGGTGCCGTCGAGAGTCGCTTCGGCGAGTCCCTCCAGCAGGGCGTGAGTTTCGCGGTAGAGGACGCGATAGCCCTGCTGGATGACCGCTTGGCCGATGGCTTGGGCCAAATGGCTTTTGCCGGTCCCGGGCGGACCTAAAAACAGGGCGTCCTCGTGCCGGGCGATAAAGGTGCCACTGGCCAGCTCAAAGACCAGGCTGCGATTCATCTTTTTGTTAAAAGCGAAATCGAAGTTATCGAGAGTCTTGAGCGGATCGCGGAACTGGGCCTGCTTGCGCCGGCGCTCCAGCATGCGATCGGCGCGCCGGCTGAGTTCATCGGCGACCAAGCAAGAGATCAGGTCCAGGGGCGCCATGGATTCGGCCTGGGCCTGACGCAGGCGGGTTTCCAACACTGCCGCCATGCCTCCCAGGCGTAACTGCCGTAAAGCACGATTGAGTTCGACCAGATTCATTGTGTCTCCTCTCTCCAGATTGAGCTAAACTTTTGGTGGCCGGGGCGGAGGGCAACGCAGGGATGCGACCTGAGCGCCGATCCCGGGGCCGAGATTGATCGGGAGCGAGTCGCACTCGCTCCGCCAGTCCAGACCAATCTTGGCAGCAAAGCGATAAATCCTGGGGGTCTGGGGGCAAAGCCCCCAGAGGTCGCACTTCACTTCTTCCGCTCCACCGTTCAGAACCTCCCAGACTTCTTCTCTGCACTCTCACTCGTGCACCTCCGGGGACGTTGTTGGTTTTGCCGACGGGACTGTTTCGAACAGCAAAGTCTGCTGTTGCTCTTGCTCCTGCAGGCGCTGTTGGATGAGGTCACGGTACTGCACCAACTCGCGGATGAGCGGATCGACCTGCTGTAGAGTGAGAGGCGTTTGAGGGCGCCGTTCCAGGTAGCGGCGTACGAAGCGATATTCGTGAACTTTCAGTTCCAGGGCTGCCGTGCAAGCTTCTTCGACGGCGGGCAAGCCGAACTTCTTGGCCAAGGCGAGCACGCCCAGCATGCGGCGCACTCCCAGTTCGCCTTGTTCACGGTGGATGGCTTGGCAGAAAGCGCCGATGTTAGTTCCGGCGCGTCCCGCTCGCGCCAACAGTTGCAGCGTGCCGAGCGGCGTTCGCTTGGGGTAATCCTCTGGCTTCACTCGATACCGGCCGCGTTCCTGGCGGACATGCTCACGCAGGAGTTGACCGTTGTGGGGATCGAGCAAGCGCACGTACAGCTCATCCCACTGCACGTTCACCACGCGCCCGATCCAGCCGGGCGGAGCCCCGTAGTAGGCGGCTTCCACCTCAACGCAGCCGTCCAGGTGCACGGTGCGCTGGCCGTACTGATAGTAACGGAAGGGTTCCAGCGGCAGAGGCAACAGCGCCGGTTTTTCCTCCGCGAACATAGCCGCCACTTGCCGCTTGGTGGTGCCGTGGATGCGGGTGTCGGCCCAATGCACTTCCCAACGGTCCAGATAGGTCTGCGATTCTTCCAGGCTCTCAAAGCGTAGACCTTTCAGAGGGGTTCGCTGCGTGTGACCGATACCGGCTTCCACTTTTCCTTTTCGATCGGGATGCTGCACCCTGCAAGGCAGGGCGGTGGCGCCGTAGTGAGCGAGAACGTCACGGTAAAGGGGATTGAGGGTGGGATCGTAGACATCGGGAACCAACACGCCCTCGCGCAGATTGTCGAGCACAACCACCCGCACGGCGCCGCCCAATCGCCGAAAAGCCTTCTCGTGCAGCTCCGCCCAGGTGCGCGAGTTGGAACGGAACACCAGTAGACGGACGGCCTTGCGGCTGTACCCGAGAGTCAGCACAAAGAGCCGCGTGCGCCGGTACTTGCCGCTCTGGGGATCGCGTACCATCGGCCCCAAGCCATAATCGACTTGGCCTTCTTCACCGGGTGCCGTCACGATCACCGGGTGGGCTTCCAGCGCCTGCGTTCCCCGCAGTCGACGGATGAAACGCTTGACGCTTTGATAGCCGCTGACGAAACCCGCTTGCGAGACCAGGTCCTGCCAGACGGCCATGGCGTTGCGTCCGCGAGCGAGGCCGACTTCGATCAATTCACGGTAGGGCTCGCAAGCGCTCGGCGAGCTGCTTTGAGTGGGAGGCAGCGACCCGCTGGCCGGCTTTGCTTTCTCCGGTTCGCAGGCTGCTGCCGGGGTAAGTTGTTGCGGGTTGAGATCGGTGGACGCCTCAAGGGCCGGCTTTCCCACGCCAAAGTCGGTGGTCACCTCGTTGACCGGTTTTGAAGCAGCCGGGTCAGAGGCACCTTCGCCAGCCGGTTTTGACAGGCTGGGATCAGCTGCCATCCCTGGCTCGGCAGGCGGGGCCACACCCATATTGGGGGTCACCGTCGCCGACCCCGGCCGAGCCGACCGTCGCCCCCAGCTGCCAGCAGGCCGAACCGGGATCCCCGCTGCTTTCAGATAGTGTACGCGTCCGGTAAACCTTTCAATTACCCACAAGTTTGGCTCGCTGGCTCAGGACCGCTTCGATTTCCTTTGCGGCAACGTGGAACGCGATGTCCATGGCGCGTTGGCGAGAGCTTTTCGTAGAAGTTTCTCGATGCCTCTCTGAAGCCTACGGTAATTGCGAATGCGCCGTATGCATTCCTGCGCAACCTCTTTGCTCACGGTCTTAGTTGTTCTTCTCCCTTCGATAAACCCTGTCCATCGATAGTAGATGCCGTGCAGGCGGTGCGGTTTGAGCTTGCACGCGCAACGCGCTTTTCCGCAGCGGCTTCTGGCGGTGGAGATACTGCCCGGAAGAATCGGCCACTCGAGTTCAATCGTCTTCCTCATATCGGTATCCTAATGTAATATTACATCAGGATGAGTGTTGGATCAATTCATGACTGAGGAGGCGCGTTTCATGACATCTTGGCTGGACGGTGAACTGGAAGAAGCCAGATTCGCGGACGCACGTCTGGAAAAGCGGTTCAGGGCCTTGCTGGAACGGCTCTCCAAGAGAATCGGCGAAACCATCCCCATGGCCTGCCAGGACTGGGCCAGCACCAAGGCCGCTTACCGGTTCTTCTCCAATCAGCGAGTGAGCGAGCGGGAGATCCTTTCGGGCCATTTCCAGGCGACGCGGGATCGCTTCCAACTAGCGGAGGGATGGGTCCTGGTGCTCCACGACACGACAGAGTTTTCTTTTCAGAGAGAAGATCCTCTAGCGATCGGAGTTACCAAAAGCGTGAACAGTGGCAAGGACTCGGCAGGCCGCCTGCGCACGCACACCGTGTGTGGCCTCCTCATGCATTCCAGTCTGGTGGTCACCACCGAGGGACTGCCGCTCGGACTGGCGGCCGTGAAATTCTGGACGCGAAAGAAGTTCAAGGGGTGCAACGCGCTCAAAAAGAAGATTAATCCCACCCGGCTTCCTATCGAAGAGAAGGAAAGCGTCCGCTGGCTGGAGAACTTGAAACAGGCCACTACGCTCCTGAATGAACCTGAGCGATGCGTTCACATTGGGGATCGGGATAGCGACATCTATGAGCTTTTCTGCGCCGCCCAGGGGGCCAAAACCCATTTCCTGGTACGGACCCACGCCGATCGTCTGGCAGAAGATGGAACGCGCACGATCTCGCAGGAAATGGACGAGACACCCGTAAAAGGTTTACATCGAATCGAGGTGAGAGATCAGCAGGGGAATCGCTCGGAAGCGACCTTGGAGCTTCGCTACCGTCGTCTCCGGGTTTTTCCGCCCGCCGGAAAACAGAAGCGGTATCCCGAACTAACCTTGACGGTGATCTACGCGCAAGAACTTGGGACGCCCAAGGATCGGGAGCCGATCAATTGGAAACTCCTCACTGATCTACCTGTCAGTTCTCGGGCCGAGGCCATCCAGAAACTGGTCTGGTATGCGTCGCGCTGGAAGGTCGAAACCTATCACAAGATATTGAAGTCGGGCTGCAAGGCGGAGGAATCTAGGCTGCGGACAGCGGAACGGCTTGTGAACCTGATCGCTGTCTTCTGCATTCTGAGTTGGAGGCTCTTCTGGATGACCATGCTCAACCGCTCGGATTCAGGAATGTCCGCCGGCCATGTGTTTTCAGACACAGAGCGGCAACTGCTTGATCATCTTGTTCCGGATCGCGCTGTCGATCGTGCTCTAAAGAGGTCGTTGTCTTTCTACATCACCAAGCTGGCTAAACTGGGCGGCTATCTTGCCCGCAGCGGTGACTCTCCGCCAGGTAATAAGGTCATGTGGCGTGGGCTCTCCCGACTCACTGACATCGAGCTTGGGTTTAATGCGGCCAAACTTGTGGGTAATTGAAAGGTTCACCGGACGCGTACCAGATAGTTACTCGCGGTTTCGCGGCGCACACCGGTGGCTTGCTGGATCCGCCACAGCGACCAGCCGAGGCGTCCCAAAGCTATGACTTGCTGTTTCGTTTCGTCTTTCAAGACATTGCCCATGGCTACGAGGCTAACGCCTCGTGCCCTAAGTCAATGTCCCGGAGAAAGTCTCCGTTGGCCGGTTTTCAGGTGACCATCAATGGCCGGTTTTGGGTGATCGCTGAGGTTTTCAAGCGTCCAGAGAAAGAAGAGTCGTATTCCTCTAGCGCCTGCATTGACGCCAGAGCGATTGTATAAGCATTGAGCGAACACTCAATAGACTCGCGAACCAGTTCAAGTATTTCAGCCATTTCTTGATTTGTCATTTCGCTAAGTCTCCAGTCGACGGCCTACTCTGAAGGGCTTCGAGAATCTTGTCGAGTTTATCTTTGATAGCTGAAATCTCCCACCATAAGCCAATACCGATAATGAATAGTGAGCATGAAGCAATTGCGATGATCGTTACATCGGTCTTCATATTTACCTCGATTTAAACTCCAACTCGATGCTCGTCAGCTTGATTCGTCAGTTTTGCGAATGTAAGGGTTTTCCCGTTCACTAGGTTCCGTAACGTGTTTTGAAAAAGCCTGTCATCATCGCGTCCATTGAATCGGTAGGTAAACTCGTCTAGATAGCGGTCAAGATGTTTCTCAGAAACCTTGTGAAACTGGCCCACAAGTCCACGTTTGAACAATGACCAGAAATTCTCAATCGAGTTGGTATGGGTCAAGCCAACGACGTATTCCAGTTTTGAGTGATTAATAACGCGATGATCGTAGTCTCGACCAACCTTCTCATAACCAGCGTACTCGTCCGTCACAGGAACCGCGCCCGGTTCTACACTTGCCTTGACAAAGGATGAAATGGCGCGAGCACCGCGAGAAGGTGCTTTCTTTGCTCGAACCTCTCCCTTACGCTGTATCACTCCGACGACACAAGGTTTCTCATACGATGCTCGTTTGCGGCGCTTGTCATAGCGGCCACCTACAAAGGTTTCGTCAGCTTCAACTGTGCCGTCTAGTTTCTCAGTGGGTTCAACCCGCATTGCTTGCCGCACACGATGGCACAGATACCAAGCGGTCTTGTAGGAAATTCCGAGAGTACGCTTGATCTGATTTGCCGACATGCCTTTCTGTGATTCACAAATCAGATAACATGCAAGAAACCATTTCCATAATGGTAAATGCGAATCATGGAATACGGTACCAGCGGTAGCGGAGAATTGATAGCCGCATCCATTACACTCGTATTGGTGC
>JBAVYG010000168.1:0-8739 GCA_049698675.1 Terriglobia bacterium | reverse complement strand
GTCCTGACTCGGAACTGATCACCAAGTCGTACTCGTCCAACTTGAACTGCTCCAGCGCGAGAGGAAAGAGAGGCAGGAATTTCTTGTAGTGGCGAGTCATCCCTGGGATCTTTTGTAGAAACGAGGTCGTGAACTTGCGTGACCTCAGCGAGGGTGGAAGAGCTTTGGGGTCGAGCACCAAAGTGAAAATATCCGCCTGGGGGAACATATTGGCCAGTACCTCTAAGACGCGCTCCCCGCCTCGGAACCTCACAAACCAGTAATGAACGATGGCCACCCGCAACTTAGAGAGAAGGTCCGGCAGTGGCTCACCTCTAGCTGCCTGATTCATGGAGCGCCTTTAACCCGTCTCTTCGACATCACTCATTCATAAACCTGGACAAACGTCTGAGTTTTCCAAGCCAACGCACTGTCTTCCAAATCCATCATTCTTCCAGCACTTGGCGATACACATCGAGAGTCTGCCGGGCGCATTCGCGCCACGAGAAGAGCCTGACTCGATTCCAGACCTGTGCTCCTCCCAAGTCATCCGGCGCCGCCTCGCGTGGTAGCCTTAGCAAGCATCTCTTCCGCAGCTGCCAGAACCAGGCTGGGAGAGATCTCCTTCATGCACCGATTGTCGGGGCATGCTGCGAATTCTCGACCGTCGTAGCAAGGCCTGCACGCCAGACGTTCGCCGCCCCAAAGGACGCGGAGTTCCGGGTGGCTGGGTAACCTCTCCCCCGGAAAGGTAGGGCCGAACAAGGCCAGGACAGCCGCAGACGAGAGCGCCGCCATGTGGAGTGGACCGGTATCGTGCGAAATGACGAGGTCGCACGTGTCGAAAAGCCCGATGGACTCGACAAGGTCTAATCGCCCGATAAAGTCCTTGACCGGAAGACCCGCGAAGGCCTGCGAAGCCCACGCGTCATCGGGTCCGCCGGCAAGAACCACCTCGTAACTGCGGGCGACGAGAGCGCCTGCAAGCTCCACGTAGTATGAAAGGGGCCACCGGCGCTGCGGGTCGTCGCGCAAGGCGTTCCGGGCCCCTCCGGGAACCAGGGCGACCCGCTTGGGAATTCCTCTCGCGAGCGGTGTTGCCAACAGCCTGCCACTGGGCCGGACAGGGGTTACGCGATCGGGGCGCAGGCCATCTTCACCCAGCAGTATTCGAGCGTATTCATCGCCATGGTAGCGCCCGGGGAGCAGCCTTCGGGCACGGTTCGAACGTGAAAGCGTAATGAGCTGTTTTTTTCGCACTGGAAGGACGAGGAGGCGGTAGCGCCAATCGTAATAGAGAACGGCGCACGTATCGTACCGCTGTCCGGCCAGCATTCTCCAGACACGCACGATTTCGCCAAGACGCGCCAGCGGAGACGGGCTCAGGAGAGCCCTGTCGTTGACTTCAATCAAATGATCGATGAACGGAAACTGCCGGAGCAGCGGAACGACAGCCCGTCCACACATCCAATGAACTTCGCCGCCGGTCCTTTCCTTGAGCACCTTGACCGCCGGAAGAGCCATCACCACGTCTCCAATGGCGCCGAGCTTGACGATCAGATGAAGAGGGTGAGCCATGTTGACCTAGCCCGAACTGGGTGCGGGGCTCCGCGATTGAATGAAGCATTCTTGCGCGAAAAGCACACCGCCTGAGGAAGCTGTTTGGAATGCCTCCTCACGCTTTTCTTGTTCGAAAGGCGTAGTGTCTTAAGCGGTCCCTCATGAGCCCTGCGTACTAACGAACCGGCTGGGCGCGGGTGAAGCGCCCGCGCGCAGCACCCGAAGGAAGTATTTGTTCAGGCGCCACTTTTCCCAAGTTTCCCGATATGACCTTGCGCTTCCCCCGGGAATTGTCGACAAGAAGTCCCTCCGTGTTTCCGGCGTCCATGTTGTTTATCACCTCAAAGAAGTCGCTGTCACCGGGCGCAATATAGATGCCAACGGTTTGCCGCATCGTGCCCCCCCCCTCCTCGTCGAAACCAGTTTTCCCAATAAGACAATCGGCAATCATAAAATGACTTACGCCAGGGGCGACACTCACACCATAAGTATCATGTCCCGTTGTATTGTTGTGGCCATTAGCAGATATTTGCGTACCAAGAATTTGAATGTTTTCTCCTGCTTGAACAAAGACCCCGCTGAGGTGGTTCTCTCGGATAAAGCCGCCGGACCATGTAAAACCGTTGGTATGGCTGTTATCAAGGTTGATACCATACCCTTTCTCTGAGCCGGCCACCCACGAATCGACGAAGTCAAGATGAAAAACTGCTCCGCTGCCGCCGATCAGGATCCCATCCCGCTGATGTGTGGTGTCCACTATGACACCCTTCGCGAATACCTGGCCGACACTCTCATGCTGTCCAGGATCGATGACAATACCCCGCGCGTTCCCGTAGATCTCCACATCGGTCAGCCAGATCCCAGCTCCATTGGTGAAGTGCAAGCCCGTGCTTGAGCCGCTGCCTCCGTATAGTTTCGTATCGCGGACAGAAAGGTTCACCCCGCCCGTCTGCCAGAGGTCGTTGGCAAGGCATCGGATGTCGCAGTCATTGATATAAAGGTTTTGCGGCCCATTAAACACAATACCGTTATATTGGTTCCAGATGCGCACATTCGAAACATGGACGAAACTGGCGCTTACGGTGATTCCCGCCCCGCCCGTGGGGGCCAGGTCGCCTTGAGTGTATAAGCCTAAATTGGCAATGGTGGAGTAGTCCCCGCCCTTTACAATTTCGATCTGGTCGCCTGCCAAGCCGGTAGACACGAACGTGGTTTCGGCGCTTCCGGCTCCCTCGAGACGAATCGTCTTGTCGATCCTTATGGGCGAGGAATGGAGGAATGATCCACCAGGAGCCATGACCGTGGATCCTGGCGCGGCAGCGGCAATGGCGTGGTTGATCTTTTCCGCCATGTCCCTTCCCTCAAAGTCGCTTGCGCAATACACCTTGCCGTCGCCCGTGCAGGCAGCCCCCAGGGCGGTGTGGGCTGCCTTGCCCGCCGGATCGGATTCCGCGGGAGAACCCGATAATTGACAAGGAGTATTGCAGAGCGTCGTTGCCAACAAGGAAAGAAAGAGAGCTGTCTTCAAGGGGTACAGTCCCATTCTGTCTCCATGCCGAAACTTACGGCCCGCTAAATGCGTGGAGGCTCCAGAGTTGCGCTCATGCCCGGTTGCCGCATGCCTCCTCCTACCCCGGGGCGCAGGCCGAAGATCTGGCGCGCACCATAGGCGACAGCCAGAATCAACATGTATCCCAGCAACTGCGGGTACATGAGCATCACATTGGCGCTGGCGCACAGGCTTCCCAATACTCCCCAACGGAACCAGACCCCGAACAGGTGAAAATACTGATCCGACTCCGCTCCCTTTGGCGGGCGCCTTACGTCAAACAATCGAACGTCAAGCCATCTCAGCGCCACACCGATCACCAATCCTTCCAGCGCTACACCCGCAGTCCCAAAGTTGATATACCAGTCCGCAAACAACACTTGGCCCAGTCCGAAGTGCAATGGGCTGGTGATGTGTACGATGTTCAGGGTCACGACGCCCCAGGCGTATTGCTGACGGAAGGGAAGAAGGCTGCTGGGTACGAACCCCAGCAGGCCGGCGAGAATTGTCTTGCCGTGGAATAGGGGATAGCGATTCCCCTCGAAGGCCATCAACACAAAGCTAGAATCGCGGAAATTGCCGAAGAAGGTGTTCCCGTGGATTGCCTCGTACCATAAGTATGCCAATGTGATGCCTACGTGGGCGCGGATAAGCTGGAGAGCGCTGGCGCAGCAGAGGAGGAGAACAGCCCAGATCGAGGCGCGAAACAGGGTCAGCTTAGTATTCTTTAGGGAGAAGTAGATCAGCCCAGCGGAAACGAACGGGGCGAGCAAATTGCCCCGAGACGCCGTAGCAAGATTCGTAATTGTGACCGCCGTAATTGCAAAGAAGCACAGCGGCCGATATTGCCGTGTTATCTTCCCGAGGAAGAAACCGCCTATCAGAAATACAGCCCCAGTATTAGCTAGGATAAAACCGCCGGTGTAAATGTATCGCAGGGGATGTCCCAATTCGAGAAGTTCGCGGGCGTACTGTGTTGAGCTCAGGAAAGGGATCTCCCCTTCTTTGATTAAGAAAATCCACACGCTGGCGACTCCGACAAGGCAGACGACGCAAGCTCCCAGGATGAGTTGGCTCAGGGAAACACGCGGCGAGCGGGGCAGCTCGCGCCGCTTTCCGGCGAGGCGCGGGAACAGGCGCGGGGCGGCCCAATGCCCCAGCATCACGCAGATTGTTCCCACGCATATCACTTGGAGGAGCTCGTCTGCCGCCCATTGCATGTGCAACGCGTGGCCGCCCATTCCGATGGCTAGGAGGGACTCCGGACTCAGGGCCAAGAGATAGGCGACGAACACCATGAGGATGAGGTCCTTGACCATGAAGGCATTGCTGGGAGTAAGCAGTACCTTGGTGCGCCTGTATTGCCACAGCGTCCACGCCGTGCAACCCACCAGCATAATCAAGTCAAGCGTCAGCATCTCGTTTAGGTTCCCTCCGTATCCTCCGCAGCGCACAAAGTACGCTGTTCTTGGGCGCCGGCGCCTAGGGGCAACTTGCCTTTACCTTGCCGAGCATTCCATCCCAAAGCCCGCGTAACGTAGCACTGGCCAGGTCGGGTCGTCCCTGAAGCAACCAACAACAGCCCTTTAAACACCGGCTTAGGGAGAATATGAACAAGAAGCATGCATGAGCGGGAAGCGAATAATGCTTCCCATGAAAATAGACACGACTGCGTGTGAAATGGTAACGAGCGAGGGCTGACCCCACTCCCGCTGATCTCCCCACCTTGTGGTAGATTTTTGACCCAAGCACCAGTATACGACGAAAACCAACCCTTGCGGCCCGGCGGCAGAAATCGGCGTCCTCGCAATACAAGAAGCTGTTCTCGTCAAGCAACCCTATTCGCTCGAAGACTTCCCTTCTTGCCAGCATGCAACAGCCTGTGATCCAGTCCGTTTCGATTGTTCCCTGAGCTTCCGCAGCGCCCTTCGGCTTGGATTTGAGATCCTTGTCTCCCCACCAACTGAATTTACCGCCGAGATACCAGGCTTTGGAGGCGTCGGCGTACTCGTAGACGGCGCCACCTGCCAAATGCGCGCCTGCGCCCTCCGCTCCCTTGACCAGGCGCTCCAAAGAATCGTATCCAACAATAGTATCGTTGTTCAGTAGCAATATCCAGGTTGCCCCCAGTTCCAGGGCATATCGAATACCCAAGTTGTTTCCGCCTGAAAAGCCGCTGTTATCCCGTGCTTCCAATAATGTTATCCCGGGCCTTGCGCATGCTTGCCCGACGTTAATTGTACACGTCTTCAACATCCCGCCCCAAGAACTCTCGGTCAGGGGCGACAAGTAGTTCTGCATCCATCGTTTGAGTTCTGCCACCGAGTCATCCAGTGACAAGTTGTCAACAATAATAACCTCGTAACTCCCCGGCGCACCAGAGCAAATGCTCTCGATGCAAGCAATCGTGTCCTTGTGCCCGTTGTAATTTAGAATGACGATCGCAAGACGCGGAGGCTGCGAAAACAATTTCTGCACCTTATCCTGCCGGAAGTTGACGGCCAAATCGATGGATTAGGGTTCTGGTCTCTTTGTCGGTTCCCGCCTTCGCAGCTCTGACACAGGTCCTTTGCTCAAGTTGCCAGCCAGCCCGTCCACGAACCCTGCTACATGCATGTGAAGCTTGGCCAATTTGTCTCGGTCGTACCATACAATGCTCGCCGCGTGTCTGAAAAAGCGAGTTAGGAGGAATGCTCGTGATCTGGCGTTGCCAAACAAGTGCCATATCGTAAAAGCCTCATTTCGGCTCATGAAATAGTGGCGCCACGTGGGCTGACGCGACCGCGTTCTGAAGCTTCCCAGCGGGAAGTTCCTCACTCGGTAAACTTCACCCAATCGGTGGTAGAGGACGCTCGCGCGAACCATAGCAATCCTGTAACCCACCTTGCGAATCCGAAGATTATATTCGTGGTCAACGAAGTCTATAAAAAAATCCTTCCGCGGCAGGCCTACTCTTTCGATGACCTCGCGTCGGATCAAACTTCCCGAGGAAATAACCGAATCAGCGAAAAAGATCGGCTCGCGCGCGCACTCCGCCGGGATGGGGAGCAGGCGGTCCCGCCAGAGGAGTCCAATGTGCTCGGTCCCGCTGCCGGGGTCGACAGGAAGACTGGCCAGTACTCCAATCTCATTCCTACCTTCGCAAATCGATGTTAACGCGTTCAGCAGTTCCTGTAGAGCTGTTGGGGCCGGAACACTGTCCTGATCGAACAGCCAGATCCAATCGTGCTTCCTGCCCACTGCGTAGGTAAGCGAGCTAGCATATGCCGCACCTACACCAGTATTTGTGTGCAATGGCAGCAATGTAACCTGAGGGTAACAGCGCCGCAGAGCATCGACGGTCCCGTCGGTTGAGCCGTTGTCGATTACTATAATCTCATCCAACGGGCGAGTCTGGTGAAGCAGTGCGTCCATATGTTCTGAGAGCCTGCCACCGGGGTTTCTGGTGACGGTAACACTCGCAATCGACCATTCTCGTTTCATTGGCAACCCGAAACCCAAAGGCCGGTCATTCCCCAGCACTGTCTTCCTCGACCCCCGCCTGCGGGGCTGCGGGGTAGACGGCGTAGTAAGAATAGGAGGCACGATAGAGGATCCTCGGCAACCTGAGATGCGAGTTGAGCAGGGGCTTTATCGGCCACAAGAAAGGAACCAGTGTGCGAACGCAAAGCCTCTTCAATCGGCCTGCCAGCCCGCCCTTTTTCTGGGCCCCCATCCGGGCGAAGACCATCCCAGCTTCCTTGGCTTCGAAGAACTTGCGTGCCGCAGCCAGTACCTTCGCTCGAAGGCAAGCATCCGCAAATGATATAAACTTGTGGTGGTATCCAACTGCCGCAGGATTGTAAAGCAGCCGCAGACCCTGCTTTTGCAGCCTGTAACCCAGCTCTGTATCCTCGAAACCGTACCCCTTGAAATCTTCGTTGAACATGCCATTCTCGCGAACAAAAGCCGTCTTCAGGCTAAGATTGCAGGAGTAAAAGTAGTGGAAGTCTGCACTTTCCCCGGGGCTCAGATGCCCATAGCCAAACAGCACCCCGTCCTTAGCCAACCACTCCATAAAGGGGGTGGGCTTGACCTCGGGCGCCCACTCCACCAAACCCAGGACAGCCACAAAAGGTTCCGGATACTTTTGATGCCACGCGAGGTGCTCTGCCACCAGATGCAGGCTGGGGACGATGTCGTCGTCGCCAAACAGGAGTAGGCTTCCCCTCGCCTCTCGAATTCCATGATTCCTTGCCGCACCCTGACCGCGATGGGTCAACCGGAAGTACCGGATGTGATTCACCGCTCTTTGGGAGAACTCCGCGACTGCTTCCCCTGTTCCGTCCGTTGACTCGTCGTCGAGAACCAGAATCTCCAGGATCTCTGCTGAGGAAGACTGCTGCTGATAGGCCGCAAGGGTCTTCAAAAGGATCTCCTTGCGGTTATAGGTTGGGATAACCACGCTCAGTTCAGGTCCGGCCATTGTTCCCAACTCCTTGAGAGGTCTGGCGACTGACCACAAAAACCATCCGATAAAACGGCGCTCGGTCCATCCAACGGAGTCCCGCCTCAACCAAGCCAGGGGCAAGCCGCAAGCAGGCTCGGAACAATAGATTCCAGGCGTACGACATCTCACGCCTGTTAACCCAGTCGTGAAAGCGGAGATACTCATTACCAAAGCTCTCCACCTTCCAGCCGTCCCCGAACCCCCGGAACAAGTCCTGCTCGGGAAATAGATACTGCATGTGCTCTTCCAGCCAGCAAGGTGGCGGCATGTTGCGCCTTCGGAGGAAGTCCAAAAACCTCTCATCCAGGGCGTGGGCCTCGTTACCGCATGGGAAGGCAAAAACCGCCAGCTTTCGCGTAACGCGCAGCGCTTCGTTGATGACCTCTAACCTCAAATCAGGAGGGACATGCTCCAACATATCAGAGGCCACGACGGCCTCAAAGCTCGAATCAGCAAAAGGCAACCGTGTTCCGCAGCATCGGACGGGGAGCATGTTCTTTTCAGGCACGTCAGGAAAATTCACATCGCACCCGACAACGCGCCCGTGATAGAAGCGCGCAAGTCCGAAGGAGCCGGAACCAATTTCAAGCACTGGCCCGCCGTCGCGGACTTGCATTTCCAAGACGCGCAAAATGGGAAAATATCGAACCGCCCAATTAAGCAAGGGGGATTATCCTCCGTGCAAAGCGCGTGGCCGGGATAACACTTTCGGCCTTTGCAAGGTCGAACTGATCAAAGAACCTGATACCCCTTGAAGTCCTCGTCAAACCTGCCGTTCTCCTTCACCGGCCGTGCTGCGTCCCAGTGCGGCCTTTCCGGAGATCTCTAACAAAGTTCACATCCGCAATTGACCGTACCTTCCCCGAATTCCGTCGCGAATTCCCCTTATCGTGAAAGACAATTTTTGAATCGGTTGTTCGTCATAAAGCACCACTTTGACAGCATCTTTCGCAAGTCTTGTCGCAATGCGGTAGAAATATCGGAGCTCCTTATATTCCCATAGCTTACGCAGCATGTAACACGCGTTTCTCGAAATGTAATAGCATGCCTCTTTCCCATAATTGTTATAAAGCACTTTCCGACCCAGGAAATTCCGCGAGACTCTGTTCCCCTCCTGGTGTAACAGTATAGCTGATGGACACAAGAAGACTTCCAAACCTGC
>JBAVYG010000167.1:0-2567 GCA_049698675.1 Terriglobia bacterium | reverse complement strand
GGACACGACCCTACAATATACCCTGGTGAATCCTGCCATGGAAAGCGTTTTGGACCGGCGCGCGCCGGAATTGATTGGGCTGACCGAAGTCGAACTTTTCGGCCCAGAGGGTATGGACCACCTTCAGGAAGTGGACCGGCGCGTTCTGGCGGGAGAAACGATCGCCGAAGAGCAAACTAAACCAGCCAGGGGCACATCGCGCACATTTCACCTTGTCAAGGCGCCCATGCGCGACCACGCCGGCAAAATCATCGGCCTGTGCGGCATTGCCCGGGACATCACCGAGCGCAAGCGAATCGAGGCGGCGCTGCGGGAGAGCGAAGAGAAGTTCCGTGGCTTCTTTCAAGAGGCGGCGGAGGGGATTATCGTCGCGACCATCGAGACCAAGAAGTTCGTGTATGCCAATCCCGCCGTGTGCCGAATGCTGGGCTACACGGAAGAAGAACTGGTCCACCCGGGCGTAAGTGATATTCATCCCCCACAGGATTTGGAGAGGGTTGTGGCTGAGTTCATGGCCCAGGCCCGCGGCGAAAAAACGTTGGCGCCCGCCCTTCCCTGTCTGCGCAAAGACGGGACTACGATATACGCCGACGTCAATGCCAGCCGGCTGGTGGTCGACGGAAAAGATTGCAGCGTCGGTTTCTTCACCGACATTAGCACTCGCAAGCGGGCGGAGGAGGCGCTGCAGGCTTCTGAAGCCCGCTATCGCCGGCTCTTTGAAGCCGCGAAGGATGGGATTCTGATCCTCGATGCGGATTCGGGGGAGATAAGAGATGTCAACCCGTTCTTGACCGAGCTGCTGGGATTCTCCCACACGGAACTCCTGGGCAGGAAACTCTGGGAGATCGGTCCTTTGAAAGATGCCCTGCTAAGCAAGGTTAGCTTCGGAGAATTGCAGAGCAAGAACGAGATTCGGTACGAGCATCTCCCCCTGGAAGCCCGAGACGGAAGACAAATTGCGGTGGAATTCATAAGTAACGTCTACCTCGTTAACCACCAGAAAGTAATTCAATGCAACATCCGCGACATTACCGCTCGCAAGCGGGCGGAGGAGGCGCTGCGGGCAAGCGAGCAACGGTCCCGGATCATCGCGGAGAGTGTCGCGGACGTGATCTACGAGTGGGACCTCAAAGACAAGGTCGATTGGTACGGGGACGTAGACAGCTTGATGGGGTATCCGGCGGGAGGCTTTCCGAGGACGCTTGACGGCTGGGTGGCTGCACTCCACCCGGAGGACAAGGAACGCGTGCGGGTGACCGTTGAGAGTCATCTCAAAGGCGCGGCGCCGTACGACACCGAATACCGCATTGCAGATAAGGACGGCGGGTGGCGATGGTGGTCGGCGCGCGGCACCGTGCTCAGAGACGAACAGGGTCATCCTCGCCGTTGGATCGGCGCTATAACCGACATCACCGAGCGCAAGCGAGCCGAGGAGGCGCTGCGCCTTTACGCCTCGGAGCTGGAGTCCGCTAAGACCGTGCAGGAAGAAAATGCGACCAAGCTCCGCCAACTCGTGAAGGATCTCGGGGAGGCGAAGCGGCAGGCGGAGGCCGCCACGCAGGCCAAGAGTGAGTTCCTGGCCAATATGAGCCACGAAATCCGGACCCCGATGAATGGCATCCTGGGCATGACCGAACTCGCCCTGGAAACGGAACTCACCCCGGAGCAACGGGAGTACCTGGCGATGGTCCAGACCTCAGCCGATTCGTTGCTCACCGTCATTAACGACATTCTGGATTTCTCAAAGATCGAGGCCCGTCAGCTTGACTTGGATCGCGTTGAGTTCAATCTACGTGACGCCCTTGGCGACGCGCTGAAAGTGCTGGCCCTCCACGCCCACCAGAAAGGTTTGGAACTTGCCGACTTTGTCGAGCCCGAAGTGCCGGAGTGGTGGGTGGGTGACCCCGGACGACTGCGCCAAATCCTCACTAACCTGGTAAATAACGCCGTCAAATTCACGGAGCAAGGCGAGGTGATCGTCCGGGTTACGGTAGAAGGGCAACGGTCGGACCCTTCTTGTCTACACTTCGCGGTAAGTGACACCGGCATCGGGATTCCCGCCGAGAAGCAGAAGTCGATCTTCGAGCCCTTCATGCAGGCCGATGGTTCCATCACCCGACGATTCGGGGGCACCGGGCTGGGGTTGGCCATCGCCGCCCAACTGGTGGCCCTGATGAAGGGGCACCTCTGGGTGGAAAGTGAGCCCGGCAAAGGCAGTACGTTCCATTTCACCGCCTGCATGGATTTGGCGCCAACTCCGGCGGAGCGGCCCCCTCGGGCTTCCCCCGAAATCCCCCACGATCTGCCGGTCCCGGTGGTGGACGACAACGCCACAAACCGCAAAATCCTGGAGATGATGCTCCGGCATTTGAAGATGGTTCCGACGACTGCCGCTGGGGGGATAGCAGGCCTGGCCGTCATGGTACAGGCCAAGAAGGCCGGGGAAGCCTTCCGCGTGGCTTTGATTGATTCCCTCATGCCGGACATGGACGGGTTCGCGCTCGCAGAAAGGATCAAGCACGACCCTGAACTGGCGGGCACGCTGATCATGATGCTGACCTCCAGCG
>JBAVYG010000166.1:0-3731 GCA_049698675.1 Terriglobia bacterium | reverse complement strand
CAATGTAAAGGTCCAAGGCCGCAAGCTGCTCGGCGATTTCCGCGATGAGGTCGAAGCCTTTCTGAGGCGCAAAACGCGAAACGATGCCGATGACCGGCCGGTCAAGCACCGGCTGATTCACTCCCATTCTTTCCAGCAGAGCCTTCTTGCACGCTACCTTGCCCTTCATATCCTTCGCGCTGTAGCCGGCGGGGAGCAGCTTGTCCGTGGCCGGACTCCAGTCGTGGTAGTCCACGCCGTTCAGAATACCCCGGAGACGGTCCCTTCGCGACCGTAAGACTCCCTCGAGGCCACAGCCGAACTCGGGCGTCTGGATTTCCTCCGCGTACCTCCGACTGACTGTGGTGATGAAATCAGAAAAGACAATTCCCCCTTTCAGGAGGTTGACCTTTCCATAATACTCCAGGAAATCCACCGTGAATAAGCCTGCGGGCAGAGAAATCTGCGGCAGGATATGCGGCGGGAAAAGCCCCTGGTACCCCACATTATGGATGGTGAAGACGACGGAAGTGTTGCGGAAGAATTCGTCGTCCTGGTAGAGATTGCGCAAATAGATGGGAACCAGCGCCGTCTGCCAGTCGTGGCAGTGGATGATATCCGGCGGGGTCGCCGACCGCTTCATCAGCTCCAGCGCAGCGAAACTGAACGCTGCAAAACGCTGTGCATTGTCAGGATAATCCTTACCCATCTCCTGGTACAGTCCCGCGCGGTCGAAGAAAAAGGGGCACTCGACTAGAAACGTGCGGACTTTACTCGCCACACCAGCGTTCTGGATGGATACAAACTTGTAACCGGAACCCAGCGGGATGGTCAGACTTTGCATCCCGCTTTCAGGCTTGCCGGGCTTGGTCATCCTGTAGCGTGGCAGCACAACCTCGAGCTTATGACCCAGCTCTGCCAGAGCTTTCGGCAGTGCCCCCACCACATCTGCCAGTCCACCGGTCTTCGAGAAGGGCACACCTTCAGATGCTACAAAGACAATACGCACAGAACTACCTCGTTTGGTGGCTTAAAGATTCCAGTGCCTCACTAAGCTACGTTAGAGGATGCTCCCCAGCCTTGTCAAGGGCGGACGACTTCTTGTGATCATAAGCAGACATAGTGCTCTCACTCTAACCCCAGGAAAACTGAGAAGAGGGGGCCGATGCAATTCCAAATTGCGCATTGAATTGCAGCTTCCCTCTCACCACAGCCTGCTGCCGACTGCCCTCTTTCCTCCAAAAACTGGCTCTTCCTCTTCTCCCACCTACCCCCTTCTTGAGGTACAATCTCTCTCCGTGCCGCAGCCTACTCGTCCCAAGCTTGGCCAGCATTTTCTCCGCGACCGGCGGTTTCAACGCCGAATCGTCGAGAGTCTGGCGATCCAGTCCAATGATATGGTCTGCGAGATCGGCCCAGGGCGAGGGGCGATGACCGAGCTTCTGGCGGCGCGAGCCCAGCAAGTCGTCGCCATTGAAGTTGACCGTGAGCTGGCGCGGATGCTTCAACAAAAGTTCTCAAACAAACTGGGAATTGAAGTCCTCGAAGCCGATATTCTCCAGAGCGACCTCGCCACCCTTTGCCGCCGCTACCAAAGGGAGCGGTGTTTCGTTTTCGGGAATCTGCCCTATTACATTACTTCGCCCATCCTCCATCACCTCTTGGATTTTTCCGGCTCGATCAGCGGCATGGGACTCGTGGTGCAGCGGGAGGTCGCCGACCGGCTCAGCGCCTTGCCGGGCTCGCGCCATTACGGATATTTGACCGTCCTGACGCAGCTCCATACGAACCCGCGCATCGAGTTCGGCATCCCCCCGGGGGCATTTTCGCCTCCGCCCAAAGTCAATTCTGCCTTGGTCACCTTTCAGATGAGACCTCAAGGAATCCAGCTCCCGGCTGCGCAGCGGAAAGCGCTGCTGGAGTTCGTGAAGTTCTGCTTCGCGCACAAGAGGAAGAACCTGCTGAATAACCTCGCACCTGTTTACTCGCGCCAGCGCGTGGAAACAGAGCTGGCAGGTCTTGAACTACCTCAAAGCATTCGAGCAGAACAGTTGGCGCTCGAGCAGTTTGAAAAGCTCTTTGCGCGCTTACACTAGGGTAGAGGGGTCTTCCATCTTTTCCACTTATCTCGCTTTTTTGAAGCTTTCTGCACCAGCTACGTCATGTTACCGTGTGTGTTCAATGGGTTATAAGAATGCCGCAGATGTACTGAAACGCGCATATGTGTGGCATATTGACACACTTCGCGCTTTGCCCGCTCAATAGTACGCTACACGCGTAGCCTATCACAGTATGACACCCTCAATAATCTGTCAATGCAGCTTGAGTCCGCACCACCCCTTAGCCCCTCCTCAGCTGAGGAGGGGAGTTCCATATTCCCCTCCTTTGTTAAGGAGGACCAAGGGGGTGGTTAGGGTTGGGGCGTGGCCAGGCTCGACAGGAATTGCCTGACCGCAATCTCATATTGTTCCGTCGCCTGATTAAAACCTTCGCCGTGGCGGTGGCCAGGCAGGACGATCAAAGCTTTGTTCGGGCTGGCTGCGTGGGAATAAAGGTCTCGAGCAATGGAGGGAGGCATCCTGCGATCATCCTGGAGAGCAACGAAGAGAATGGGGCGACTACCGATGCGGATCACCGCGCTCGCGAGGTCAAAGTCGGAAGGGCGAAAACCTCCCCGCCATGCAATCCAGTAGACGATTTCATTTGCGAAAGGAAAACTCGGAAGATGAAAGAATAGCTTCCAGTGGTGTTCGACAGTTGCCCGCAAAGACTCGAAGGAACTGTCGGAGATTACTGCGGCGACCTCCGGAGACTGAGCCGCTGCCATCAAAGCGGCCGCCGCACCCATCGAAACGCCCCACAAGATCACGGGGCGCGGCGCCCCTTGTTGGTAAAGGGCATAGCGAACGGCGGCTATCACATCCAAACGCTCTTTGTACCCCAAGGTCGTCAGCTCACCTCCACTCGCTCCCTGGTGCCTCAGGTCAAAAAGCAAGCCATCGTAACCAAGTGCGTGGCCGAAGGCCGCCATCGGCAACATCTCGATGCGCGTGCGGTTCAGCCCGTGGCAATAGACAATCGTGCCGCGCGCCTCGCTTGCGGCGGGAACATACCAGCCCCTGAGCACTACGCCATCACCTGAGGGAAACTCAATCCATTTGAAATCCATGCGGTACGATATCGGTGTCTTCCCATCGTTTGGGTCGGGGTAGTGATAACGCCCCGTGGTGCCAATGTTTACGATGAACCAGGGAACGAAGAGAAAGAAAAAAGCGGCGGCCAGCGCAGCCAGTATCAATATCACGTTTCGGATGATTTGCCAGATTCTTCGCTTCGACACCAATCGACCCTCCCGGGAAGAGCGAGTACGCAGTAAGAAGCAAGAAGTAAGAAGTAAGAAGTAAGAAGTAAGAAGTAAGAACCAAGAAGTAAGAACCAAGAAGCAGGCAGCCAGGCCGACCTGGCCACTTCCCTCTCTGCCGGGTCACCGGAACCTGCTCCCTACAAGTGGGCAGTACGCCGTAAACAGAAAGCAGCCAGCAGCGATCCCGACTTGGCGGCTTGCGCCTCTGTCAACCCGCCGGCCCGTGGTGGCCCAGTGCTTGGTTGCATTAATGGCCGATATTATTTATGACCCGCGGAAGGGCGGGGCTTTGCAGGCTGGGGAAAGACCCTTCCAAGCTGTCATTCCGAGCCCTTCGCTGTCATCCTGAGCGCAGCGAAGGATCTCGCTTTGCCCGCTCAGGGTAAAC
>JBAVYG010000165.1:0-1897 GCA_049698675.1 Terriglobia bacterium | reverse complement strand
AAGCGCCGGTTGTGGTCCACCGTCTCCCCCTTGGGAGTCTGTGTGGTAACCCCAGTTTCCGTGTCATTCCGAGGAGCCGCAGGCGACGAGGAATCTCGCATTGTCTTGAAAACACTCAGGGCGAGATTCCTCGCTCCACTCGGAATGACAGCTTGGAAGGGTTTTTCCGCACCGTGTAAAGCCCCGCCCTTCCGGACCCGTGGTGAGAAATGCAGCCTAGGGCAGGCAGAAACCTGGGGGAATTAGGGAGGGTTTAAGCACCACGAACTTGATGTTCTCTTCCGTCGGCAGGAGGGCATCCACCGAGGCGAGGAGTTGATTCGAAGAGGCGTTCCCCTCAATGGGCAAGGCCAATCGGGAGCCGACGCTCTCGCCATTGCCCACGGCACGGCGGCTACCGCGGTCTGGGCCGCCCCACTCGCTGAAAGTAGTGGTCTCGAGCGGTGTGAAGCGGCCTTCAGAATCTCTCAGGCCGTGGAGAACCAGCCGGATATAGCCTGGACGCGAATCACCGGCCGCCCTTCGAACCGCCAGACAAATGCCTTCGACTAGTGTGCCCGGGAGGACAGGCGCACTCCCTTTCACAGCCTCCGCAGCGACTACGTACGCTGCAAAAGGCTGACCAGGCTGGGCGTTTGCGGACGTGAGAGGCCGGAGAAGTCGGACTGAGATGGCGGTTCCGGGCTGAATCATTTGCCCGGTTCCCCAAGGCCCGAACCACAGCATCCTAAGTCCAGGGTAAAAGCAGAGAGCGCCAGCTAACAGTGTGGCTGTCCAAGCAATCCATCGGCACATTGATTTGCCACCTCCAAAAGCTTTTATCGGCCAGCGATCGGCAAATCTTGAACTGCTCCGAGCACGCCTATTTCCAAACAGTAAACTTTCGCATCTCAACGTAAACACAGGGGTTGAGTGGTCGGTGGTCAATGCCAGGGGACGAAGCTCTATGTAATAGTGACGAAATATGTAAACCTTACCAGAGAAGAAGAAGGTTGGACCGGGGGATTGCGAAAGCGGATGAGGAGGAATACGTTGTAATATAGCGTTGGAGGGGAGGACCTTGTGGCCAAAACCGCGCGAATCTTGATCGTTGAGGACGACGCCCATGAACGGCAGGGGCTCGCCGATCTTCTCTCCGCTTGGGGTTACGAAACGGAAACCGCTGGCGACGGTTCAGAAGCCCTGGAAAAGGTCCCTTCTTTCAACCCTGCGGTGGTGATCTCGGATCTTCGGATGCCGCGCATGACGGGCATGGAGTTGTTGCGGCAAGTCCATGAAATCCACTCCGGCTTGAACTTCATCATGCTGACTGGACAGGGAACGATCGAGGAAGCGGTGGAAGCCACCAAGCTCGGCGCCTTTAATTTTCTGGAGAAGCCGCTCGATGCCAAGCGGCTTCAGGTTGAGTTGCGCAATTGCCTGGAGCGCTATGAAAGTGAGCGGCAACTGGAGGCGGCCCAGCGGCGGCTGCGAGACCTGGGATTCCTGGGCAACATCGTAGGGCGGTCCAAGAAAATGCAGGAAGTGACGTCGCTGGTCTCGATGGTCGCGCCCTCCCGCGCTTCGGTGTTGATCAGCGGCGAGAGCGGCACGGGCAAGGAGCTGGTGGCCCGGACGATTCACGAGCTCAGCCCGCGCCGCGCCAAGCCTTTCGTGGCCGTGAATTGCGCGGCGATACCGGAGACCCTGATGGAAAGTGAAATTTTCGGCCACGAAAGGGGAGCTTTCACCGGGGCCATCGAGCGCCGAGTGGGTTGCTTCGAGCTGGCCGACGGTGGCACACTGCTGCTCGATGAGATAGGCGAAATGCCGTCCGCCACCCAGGCCAAACTGCTCCGCGTGCTCGAAGACTCCAAGGTGCGCCGGCTGGGAAGCAAGTCGGAAATCTCCGTCGATG
>JBAVYG010000164.1:0-4725 GCA_049698675.1 Terriglobia bacterium | reverse complement strand
CCCGCGATCAGAGCCAGCACCGGGAAGACTATCTGGCTGATGGTGAGAAGAGCGGCCAGACTTCTGACGCCCTCGAGCAAGACAAAGAATGCGTAAAGGAGAAGAGGCGCCAGAGCCGCCAACAGTTGCAGGAGCGCGAGTCTGAGGAATTCAAAACGGCACGCTCTCCTCGTTTCCGCAAACATCTTTGGGTCGAGCGACGCAGGCACAAGCTTACACTGAGCCGGAAGCGCCCGCACTTTGTTCAAGGCCAGCCACGCCCCTGCCGCCATCCCCACCATGAAAACGGCTACCAGGATGGACAGTTGTTTGTAAACATATCCATAAAGGGCCTGGAACCCGAGCAAAAGCAGTACTTCAAGACCCAGCAGTGTGAATCCCATGGCGGCAACACAAAGGCCCAGCGTGGCGTTGTGGCGGTGTAGCGGCGACTTTACGTCGTCCGCCGCGGCGGACGATGTAAAATCGCCGCTACCGCGATGCCGCACCACTCGAGTGCGCTCGTACAGCGCTGCAACCAGCGCCAGACCAAACACGCCGAGGGCCACGGCGCCCGCCACCGCACCGAATCTCAGCCGCGCCAAGGATTCGAGTAACTCGCGCCAGTGGGAGTGAAATCGCGAGCTCCAGAGGACAACGTCAAAATAGTAAGCGATGGGGGTGAAATCCCGGTTGATTGGCGTCGCGGGCTGCGGCTCAATTTGCAGTTGGAGATCGAGCATGCGGTCCGCCGACATGCGGAAGGGGAGGTAATACTCGCGCACATACTGGGTGCGGATGCGGCGCTCGCGAAGCCGGGTCATGAGTTCGGAGGGATCGAGAGTGAGCGAGCCGGGCTGATTCGCAGCAAGAAAGTGCACCGTTTCGCCCGGGATGGCGACCACTTGGGGGAACACTGCGCGCAGCGTCTTTTGCAAACATCTCAAGAGGTCGGCCAGTTCCTGGCTGATGTAGTTCTCCGACGATGTCACCTGGAAAGACAGGACTCCGCCGGGGTTGAGCTTCTCCGCCGCCTCGATGAAAAACTCCTGGGTATAAAAGCGGTTCAACTGCGCGGTAAAGGGGTCCGGCAGGTTAATGATGATGACATCGAACTTCGAGTTGCTGGTTTTGAGGAACAACCGCCCATCCATGGGGTGGATGCGTACACGTGGGTCGCTCCGCACGCGAGTCCAAGCTTGCGCAAAGTGGCGCTCTGCGACACCGAGTATGGCCGGGTCCAGTTCGACGTACTCGAGGCGCTCGAGGCTGGAGTATTGGAGGGCTTGGGCGACGCTGCCGTTGATGCCACCGCCGATGAGCAGCACCGATCGCGGCGCAGTGTGTTCGAGAAGCGCGAAGTGTACGGACTCCTCTGCGGCCGAAGGGTCAGGCACCGTCAAAACTCTCAGCCCATTTTCGAAAAGGCTGCGGCTTTCGCTCGTGGCCACCAACGCCAGATTGCCATAAACGGAATTCCGGGACTCCACGAGGCTAAAACCATGCCACAGCAGCGCGAGCGACTTCGCCTCGAGCAAGCGGGCGGCGCGCGGAATCAGAAGCGCAGCAATTAAAATCAGCGCCAGCAGGACACGGCGATAGATAGGCGTGCGGACCCCCACCCATGCCGCCGCCAGCAAGTTAAGCAGCGCCACGAAGAGGGCAATTTCGAAGGAGGTGCAATACCGGATCAAGACGAGGCTTTCCAGTACGCCTCCCAGGCCCGAACCCGCAGCTTCCAGCAGGTAAACAGAGCTTGCGGCAGACGCAGTCGAGGTTCGCGCTTCGTCGGCGCACAGCCTGCTGCCCGCCGCGAATAGACCGCCCGAGACCAGGCAGAAGACGCTGAGTGTGACGAAGGAGGTGAGGAACATCGGAGCCGGGCCCAGGATTTCTCCTGGGACTGACTGAAACGCCAGTCGGCTGGCGCGCACGGCTAGAATGGTCAGCGGGAAAACCGCAGCAATGAGGGTTTCCAGACAGGCCATCAGTTTCCGGGAATCGCGCAAACGCGCGGAAACCTGACCTGATACGCTCGAGCCAATGGCACTCCAAAGCAGCCAGCCTGCCAACATGATGCCAAGCGAAATCTCGTTTCCGTAAAAGACCACGATCAGTTCGCGCATCAGGACAATCTGGGCTATTACGGAAGTAAAGCCGATAAGGGACAGAATACCTTGAAGTCTCGCGGAGACCTTGACGGCTCCGCGCTGCCCGGCTTCGAATGTGGTTTGCTGGCTCATCAGTTCTGCCAAGGCAATACTACTGCTAAAACCATCACCGCCGCAAAGGAGACGAACGAGACGCCGCCCACGCTCCACACGTAATCCCGAGCGGGGATGGCTGAAAACACCTACCTGTGATGTAGAAACGCGGAGCCCCAGAGCAAGACCAAATGGCAGGTTTTTCGTGCCCTGCAAGGGCACAAGGCAGTAGCCGGGGGCAACGCCCCATAGGCGCTAAGATAAGCTGTGTTCAAGTGGCCCCGCCAGGGGCCAACTATGAATAGCCGCAGGTTTTAACCTGCGGATAACGGACCGCAGAGAATCACGCAACCCCAAAGGGGTTGACCGCTCGATGGTTCGGCCCGTCCGGGGCCGGAATGCTCTCTAGGCTTCTGTTTCCGTAGGTTCCACCTACGGCTACTCACGGTGTCCCGCTTCGCGGGACGAGAACGGCGCCGGAAGGATACAAATGGTTCTTATCTTAGCGCTTATGGGGCAACGCCCCCGGAATGCGCCGCGTTCGTGCCCCGACCCTGAAGGGGTCGCATTACCCCGAGCGGATTGACTGTATCGCCCTGCTTGCAATTTTACGTTGGCTATGGGAGCATGTAGCTAGATTGGCTAGATTAAGGAGAGCCTCGATGTCATGGCGTCTGGCAGATGCTAAGAATCGCTTTAGCGAACTGGTAAACCGCGCCCTTAGGGGGGAGCCCCAAGTGGTCGTGCGCCGCCACGACGCCGTGGTGGTGGTGGCCCGGCGCGATTACCAGGAACTGACGGGCAAACGTATGAGCTTCAAGCAGTTTCTCCTCGGCGAAGGTCCAAGCTTGCGGGGAGTCGACCTACGTCGCGACAAATCCCCCATGCGGAACGTGAAGCTGTGAGAGTCTTGCTGGACACCTGCGTGCTGTCAGAACTGCGTAACCCAAAGGTGCTCCCCGGTGTTCGCCAAGCCGTGGACGCATGCAACGAAGAGGACCTTTTCGTCAGCGTTATATCTATCGGTGAAATCCTCAAGGGCATCTCCCTGCTGAGGGAAAGCTCGAAGAGGCGTGCGCTTGAAACCTGGCTGAAGACTCTTGAACGCGATTATGGCGATCGCCTCCTCTCGATCGACCTCGAAACGAGCCGCCTCTGGGGAGAACTCACAGCCGCCGCACAAAAGGCAGGGCGGGTGGTGCATGCCACTGACGGACTTATCGCCGCCACGGCGCTACGCCACGGTCTGCACGTTATGACCCGGAACACCGCTGATTTCGAACCCAACGGGGTTTTACTCGTGAACCCGTGGGAGGACTGAACCCGACGTCACAGCGCCTGCCGGCCTCAAACATAGCCCTGTGATCGCTTGGTGCCTTGGTGTCTTAGTGGTGAAAGGTCATGCTTGAAGATGAACCACCAAGACACAAAGACACAAAGAGAGCCTGTCCCTAAGGAATCCGCCGAAGTTGCTTCAGAGATCGTTGATGCTGGGTTTGCCGTGCATAAGGCGAGCCCCGCGGGAACCTGCGGAACAAAACGGGGAATAAGACCGTAAGGAGTGGGGTAACTCGACTGGCCGGGAGGGGATTGACAAAGCGCTCTAGGGACTGTATAAAGACTCTATGAAGACTCTAACTATAACGGATGCGAAAAAGAATCTGAGCCGCTGGCTCGACGCTGCCGCCCACGGACAGGACATCGGGATTATCCGTGGGGCCGAAATCATTGCTCTGCGCAGGGTGGACGTGGAATCCACCGATTACGCGCAACGCGAATACGCGGCCACGCCAGAGCAGATTGCGGAGTTTGAAGCGGCCACCGATAAACGCTATCGCCGGCTCAAGCGGTCGGGGAAGCTGGTGACCGTCACCGCCGAGCAACTGAGGAACCTGCTTGAGTAAGCTTCTGTCGATCGACCCCGCAGTGTTACGACGCTTACAGAACCTGCCGAAGAACGAAAGAGCCGAGTGCCTGTTAGCGCTGTGCGAGTTGCCTGAGACCTTTGGCCACCCGCACGTGCACAGCGGCCTGGGGATTCGTAAATTGGGCGACAAGATTTTCGAGTGTCGCGGCAATGTTTCGTTACGCTTCATTTTTCAGGACCGATCATCGGACTTGTTTGTCTCTTTCCTGGGGAATCACGATGAGGTCAAGGCGTTGCTCCAAACCCGCAAGTATCGTTGAGACGGGCGGCTGGCGCAGGCGTCCCGAGAGCGCGGCGCACGCCTACCTGACGGTGATTGATCGAAATCCGGAAGCGGTGGAAAAAGCCCTCATGAACAAGTCGTGAAACGCGAAGGGCATCAGGCATGAGCCCACATGGTAGCGCAGGGCCCGCACTCCGGCCCTGCGGCTTTTCCACCGCGCCGTGGTATTGACGGTGCGGCTAAAGTTGTCATGATTTCATTCCAGGCAAGGTTAGAAAAACCAAGATTACCCAACGTGCGGCGCGCAAAGGGCCCGCGCCGCTGGAAGAGCCGCAGGGCCGGAGTGCGGGCCCTGCGCTACGTCGTCAGCCCGCACTCCCTCCAGGAGGGGG
>JBAVYG010000163.1:0-4022 GCA_049698675.1 Terriglobia bacterium | reverse complement strand
TCGCGCCTTCCGCGGAACGACCCACCGGGCCGGCCGCTACGGATAATTCCCCGCCCAGCTTGACGCTGTCCTGAACCAGTTTTTTCATGCCTTCAGGGTTCATCACGAGGAAGACGACGTCGGTGGCCTTAACGCCGATCTGAAATCCCACGCTCGCGCCGCCCATGGTGAACATGGAGGGGGCATCCCACGGACCGTTCCCGCCCTTGCGGCACACCAGCACACCGCGTCCACCAGCGCCACCCCCTATAAAGGCGACCTTCACCTCAGAAGGAACGATGCCCACACACACGGCCTTGTCCAGCAAATCATGAGGAATGGCCTTGTCGGGAGTCCCCATGATCTCGTTCATAACGTTGGTTGCCTTTTGCAGTTGGGTCTCACCGGCGAAAGCCGTCGCGCAGAACGTCAGCAACAGAAGAATCAAAGTAAGTCTTTTCATTTAAAGCTCCTTTTTTGCAATCATACCTACTGACCGGAGTGTCCGATGTTCCCATTCAGAACCGTTGGACTACGGGCCGGCATGGCTATTTCTCGAGGGCTTTCTCCACCTGGCCGATTATCCCCTGCCCCCTCCCTGCTCTTCTCGGCTGCAAACTCCCGCGAGTCCCCTTCCCGTTATGTTTATAGCCCGTGGTGATTCGCGTGTCTGTTCCGCATGGCTCACGTGTTTGGTCTGAATTGCTCACCGCTGTTCATGAGGGGGGAACTACCGTCTGCGGCGGATGGGAATGACCGAGGGTTTGACCTGAAGGCTGGTCGTGTAGGACCACGCTGAGAAGACCGCTATGGACCGTCAACGCGCCGTTGCCATTGTAATCGACAAAGCCAAGCTTCCTGAACTTATTCATGAAATGACTGACCCGCGAACGGGTGGTGCCGACCATTTGCGCTAGGCTTTCCTGATTGATTCTGGGAAAGGCAGTTTCGGCTCGACTTTCCTTGCCAAAATGCGTAAGCAGCAAGAGAATCCGGGCCAGGCGTTTCTCACTGAAATTGAAGAGTCGATCCACGAAATCTTCTTCGACTCGACCCATACGAGAAAGCAGGTATGAGATAAAAAGTTTTGCAAAGGTAGGCTCTTGATGGATTAAGCGAACAAGAGGCCCCTTATTCACGCGGGAGATAGTGGATGGTTGAATCGCCGTTGCGGTCGACATCCGCAGTGATTGTCTTGCCAGACATCCCTCTCCAAACACGTCGCCTGGCCCCAAAATGGCGATGACTGCTTGTTTGCCGCGCGGCGATGCAACCACCAGCTTCACGCAACCATTCTGGATGTGGAACATCGCATCCGCCGCGTCCCCTTGCGAATATATGACCTGTCGGTCTTGGTACTCTCGAGTCGTCTTTTGAGTGCCGATCCTTCTGAGGAAGTTCCGGGAATTGAAAGTGAGCGTATGTCTGGTCATGCTAGATGCCTCCAGCGGCCCGATCTCGCAACCGGGCCGCGTCACCCTCGTCAGCGCGTCGCGCACGGGGCGCGAGTCGCCTTACGCGGGCTCTGAGCTTTCGATCAAGAATGGTACACGGGCCTCACAGTAGACACAGACCGCGGTCCGCTCCACCGTCTTATTCTCAGGCGTACTTGTCACCTGGAATAAGCGCAGGCAGTCCGTGCAGGTCAGAACGAAATAACCGTCGCCGCCCGGGCGTGTCCGAACAGGGGTACTGATCACTTGCGGGAGGTAAGCGCGATCGGGCGCTTTTTGAGCCAGATCGTGGACGGCCTGCAAGAGTTCGGGGATTTGTTGCGCATACTTTCTGAACCAGCGGTCAGGCTCGGCTTCCGCAGGAAGTTCGCGTTGGATTGATCCCGAGAGGACAATTACCGGTATGGAAGGGAAGCGCCGGCGCACCACCGATATAAACTCGAATCCTGACATGCGGGGCATCTGAAGGTCGGAGATAATGACCTTGGGAAGCTTATCCCGGAGCTTCACCAGACCGTCGATTCCGTCCTCAGCTTGTTGTGCTTTGAAACCCGCTTTTTCCAATTGACTCGATAGAAAGGTCCGAATGGTGGGATCGTCGTCCACTAGCAAAACACTATTTGCGGAAACGTCGCGCATAACATTCCCCTCGATAGACACAGGGCAGCTATCCTGCGCCCCCAAACCGTTTATAGATCGTGGGTGACTCGCGTGTCTGTACAGTAAGGCACAGACGCCTGGTCAATATTGCTCACCTTAGTTCATGCCGGGGGTTACCGACTGGGGTCGGTAGGAATTACCGAGGATTTTCCATGAAGGCTCGCTGGCGGCGGTCCATTTACAGCCGCCGCATCGGTTATGAGGAAGTCAATACCGCAGGGCGGGACCGAGCGGCTTGTGCAAGACCCGGCCTTCCGGCTAATTGGTTCCGCATCGGCTTTTCAGGACTCACCGAAGTGCGGAGACGAGCCAAGGAGAAAAAATGCGCTCGAACGGCTCAGTTGGAGGCAATCGGGTGTATATTCTTGACTGCCAGAATGCCGAGTATAATGTCGGGCTTATTCTACCTGTCTGGCGCAACATGGTGTTCGTCTCCGACATCCACGTACTCGCGGCCGCATTCTTCATGGGATTGGCGGCGGCCGCGCCCATGGGCCCGGTCAACATGCTGGCCATCCGCCGCGGCATGATCGGCGGTTGGCGCCGTACCCTCGCCTGCGCAATCGGCTCCGTCGCCGGCGACCTGATCCTCTTCTCCCTGGTCCTCCTCGGCGGTCACTATCTCCTCTCCGACCTGTCCAACCCGACTCTCCAGACTGTCCTGGAGGCCATCGGCGCAATCGTCCTGTTTCCGCTGGGGCTCTACTTCCTTGTCCGCGCCGTCAAGGAACCCCTGCGGGCCTACACCAGAGCTCGCAAACGCTGGGACAAAAGCACCGTCCCCGCGCATCTGGTCGCCGATGTCGCCGCCGGTACTGCCCTGACCGTCTTCAACCCCTTAACCATGGTTTACTGGGTTGGCGTCACCTCCAACTGGCTCCCGTTCGCCCATTCCATCTTGGGCTCAAAAGCCCCCGGGTGGGGAATCCTGATGGTGGCCGCCGGCCTGATGACCTGGTTCACCACGCTGATCGTCGTCGTTCGCTTCATCCCCCACGGCATCGGCCCGACCTTCTTCCGCCTCGTCAACGCCATCCTCGGCCTTATCCTCCTCGGCTTCGCCACGTTCTGTGCGATAGTCCTGTCCCGCCATTTCCTGCACTGAAAGGCAGGGTTCCCAACACTTGGGGTTCTCCAGAATCAACCTTTGCTCACCGTACGGCTACAGGGTTGTCAGATCCTTGCAGCCAATATGGCGGCCGACCGTAGTAGCCGTAGAGCCTATTCTCGTACTCGCGCGTGATGGGCATGGACTCGGTGTACTCCGGACCGTTCTTGATGGTTTCCCGGGAGAGGCCTACGTAGACTTTGGAGTCCGGCCAACTCACATTGTCGACCCACTGAGGCGAAACCAGCACCTTTTTGCCAGGCCACCAATTCCGCGTATCCACCTCGAGGTATCGAATAGCCCAGGTTTCGTCATCGACGATGAAGTCCGCCACGTGACCGATCTCACCATCAGCGGCCTCGATGTGATAACCTGTCACCTCGTTGGTGCTGCGCAGATGTGAATCGGCCGACTCTTTTCCCGCGCTGGCTTGCGCCGCTTCCGCTTCCGTCACCGCCTCCCTTTGAACCGCCAAGCCTGCCGGGTAGGACGTGAGACCCCATAGATTGGGCCCACCCCAATAATAGGGGTAACCGTAATACCCCAAGTACACGGCCTCGTGCTGCCGTGAGACGGGCTTGTGCGTATCGATGCGGGGGCTGTCCTCGATCTGCTTTTTGGTCAGCGCCACATCGAGTCGCTTTGAGTGCCACTCCGCCTGGCGGAGGGCCATGGGCGAGACCAGCACAAGCCGGCCGGGAAGCCAATCCCCGGTATTGACCACGAGGTAGCGGATGGCCCAGGTCTCATCGTCGAAATAGAACTGCTCCACCGTTCCAATCTCCCCATCCGTGGCTCGGATCGCAAAACCCTTTAGATGG
>JBAVYG010000162.1:0-4798 GCA_049698675.1 Terriglobia bacterium | reverse complement strand
GCATAGCAGATCGCTGCCGCGGCGTGACTCAAAATTCGCGCAGGAGCAGTATGTTATGCAACCGATTTCAACGGTATTCCCATGCAATCTCATAAAGGAGAGTGCTTCGATGCGAGGACGAAGTTTTTGTTTGCGGGTTCTCTGGGCCCTGGCGATGCCAGCGGTCTTTATTCTTTCCAGCGTAACCCTTAACGCCCAGGTTGATACCGGCGCAATTTATGGGACGGTCAAGGACCAATCCGGGGCGGTGGTTCCGGGGGCGAAGGTCACGGCGACCAGCCAAGACACAGGCCGTTCAGTTTCGACGGTCACGGCAGCGGACGGCATCTTTGCCTTCACCCCCATCAAGATCGGCACGTACACTTTGACCGCCGAGTACACAGGCTTCCAAAAGCTGGTTCAGAAGGATGTGGCGGTGGAGGTGCAACAGCGCGTGTCGGTGGACCTGCTCCTCCACCCCGGCATGGTGAACCAGACCATCGAGGTGACCGGTGCGCCTCCAGCGCTTCAAACCCAAGATGCCTCGGTGGGACAGGTGATAGGCTCGCGCGAGGTAAACGATTTGCCTCTGAATGGCCGGAACTATACTTTCTTGGCCCAGCTCGAGGCCGGCGTCACGTCCGTGGAACCGGCTGAGAATTGGCGAGGCCTGACTCAAAGCGGGAGTTTTGTGGCGAATGGGATGACCTCTGGTCATAATAGCTACCTTCTGGACGCGATCGACAATAACAACGACTCGATCGACTTCTTGAATGGTGCTGCTTACGTTGCTCTCCCCCCTCCAGATGCTATCCAGGAATTCAAACTGCAAACGAGCAGTTTCAGTGCTGAGTTTGGCCGCGCCGGAGGTGCAGTAGTGAACGCCACAACGAAGTCCGGTACAAACCAATTTCACGGGAGCGCTTGGGAGTTTGTACGTAACGACAATTTCGACTCGGCTCAATTCTTCCAAAACGCGGAGGGTGTCAAGAAGAGCGAGTTGCGCCGGAATCAGTTTGGTGCCACCGCCGGCGGGCCCGTTTACATCCCGGGTGTGTACAATGGTAAGAACAAGACCTTCTTCTTTGGCGATTACGAAGGCACACGCATCGCTCAGACCGCCTTTCATAACCCCACGATTCCCACCGCCGCAGAAGCCAACAGCGGCTTTACCAACTTCCAAGATCTCCTCACTTTAATAAGCAGTACGCGAACGGACCTGTTGGGAAGGACGTTCCCTACGGACACGATCTTTGATCCTGCCACGACGCGCCCCGTCACTTCCGGCCAAGTAGACCCGATTACAGATCTCCCCGCAAGTGGCACCGGAAACGTACGCGATCCTTTTTATAATGGCGGGAGCCTGGCCGGTATCACGAATTTCACGACGCCTGCCCAGGAAGCCTTCTTGAACATCCTTCCCGCCATTCGTTTTGATTCCAATGCCCTCAAGCTCCTGAATCTCTATCCTCAAGCCAATCAGCCTGGTGCTTTCAACAACTATGCGGCCAACTTCAGCCAGCCGGATAGTACCAATCACTTCGACACCAGGATTGACCATAACTTTAGCGGGCATGACGAGATGTTTGGCCGGGCCAGTTATAGCAAGCGGCATACGTATGTCCCGGGTGACTACACCGGTCTCGGGAACGATGCTGGGTTTGCTCAGGGCGACATGAACGACAAAGCCGTCAGTCTGGCGTTAAGCGAGACTCACTCCTTTACCGCGAATACTGTCAACGAGGTTCGGTTTGGGTACAGCAGGCTAAACACCATATTTCTGTCACCTTATGCTAATACCCTCGGCATACCCGCGCAATTCGGTATTCAGGGCATTCCCCAAGTTAATGGAAACGGGGGGTTGCCGCAAATTAGTATTGGCGGTCTCACCAATCTCGGAGCGGGTATGTGGGCGAGTCCGAACACACGCATCAGCAACACGACGCAATTCACCGAAAACCTGACCAAGATTTTCGGTTCGCACACCCTTAAGGGAGGTTTTGAATTTCAGGCACTTAGGTTTCCCTATCTTAATCCGCAAAGTTCGCGGGGCGACTTTTCGTTCGGCGGCTTTACTGGAATACCGAGTGTCAGCAGTGGCGTCGGGATGGGCGACCTGCTTTTAACACCCATTCCTGCGACTGTGCCCAGCGGGGTCGACTACCTCGGTGGGCCGAGTTTTTTGTTTGCATCGAATGTCGCCGGACCCGACGAGGTGCGCCGCTACTACGGAAGTTACTTCCAGGATGACTGGAAAGTGACCCCGAAACTGACCGTGAATCTAGGCTTGCGGTGGGAGCTCTTCGGCCAAATTGGCGAGAAATACGGCGCGGAGGCGAACTTCGTTCCTGGGCCGCCGGGTGGAGGGGCGGAATTCATCATCGACGCCAAGCGACGGAACACTCCGCTCTCGCCGTCCTTTACATCACTCCTGGCGAAGGACGGAATCGGCCTTAGCTACAGCTCGGAGCGAGGCCTGACGAATACACCTCTCACCAATTTCGGTCCCAGAGTAGGCTTGGCATATACCCTTACGCCAAAGTTGGTGATGCGTGCCGCATATGGAATATTCTACGGGGGATTTGAAAATATCGGCGGCGCGGACCCTACCTTGAGCTACCCCTTTATCGTCAATATGTCTCTAACTTCGCCGACTCCCACAACACCGATTATCTTCGCGGATGGCCAATACGCCACGCTTGAGAGGGCGTTGCTCGATTTGACCCCCGATCCGGATAATGCGAACTTCAATGCTGAGGGGGTGGTTCTTCAAGCATACCAGAAACCTTGGAAAACAGGTTACACCCAGGAATGGAACTTCACGACTCAGTACCAGCTAACAACTAATCAAGTCGTTTCTCTGGGATACGTTGGAAATACCAGCCGGCACCAACAGGATTGGGACAACGCGAATTGGACCAGCGTCATTCTCCCCCCAGGCACGGATCCGACTAGCTATATCCCATTCCCGGATATTGGCTGGTCAACCCCGTACACAGCCAATCGCGGGGATACGTTCTATCATTCAGTCCAGTTCAATTACGAGCGGAGGGTTAGTCAAGGATTGCAAGTGCTTGCGAACTTCACTCATTCCCGGTGCCGTACGGACTTCCGCACTCTCGTCGGTCCGAGTGAGTTCGTGTCGAACCGGGCACCCACTCTTGTGGGGTTCGGGCTCAAGGGAGACTACCAGTTTTGTGCTACCGACCTGCCCAATCTTGTTCACTTGAGTGGAATCTATCAGATTCCAGTGGGCAAGGGCCAGCGCTTCGCATCGCATTCGTCCGCGGCCCTTGATCACGTGCTCGGAGGGTGGAGCGCGCAGTGGATTCTCACACTTCAGAATGGCTTCCCGTTTACCGTGGGATGCCCGATCTCCACTACGGCCAACTTTGGATGCAACGCTCTGTTGGTGCCAGGTCAGAACCTCTACGCTCACCAGGGGCCTCACGGTATCGATCACTTCCTCAACGCCGCGGCATTTGCCAATCCACCTGTGGCTACTACTGTAGGCCAGAGCGATTACGCGCCACTCGGCGGCATGGCCACGCAAGCCCACGGACCGAGTTTTGACAATCTCGACTTCTCGGTCTTCAAGCAATTCCGAACCTCGGAGAGAACACACCTAGAATTCCGCGGTGAGTTCTTTAATGCCCTGAACCACCCCAATTTCACCGAGTCATTTGCGACTCTGGACTTTACTGATCTACAAGACTTCAGTCGGATCAATGCCACGACCGGGATCGCTCGACAGGTACAGATGGCACTAAAGTTCTATTGGTAAGATGGAACTTGTCAGCTCGTGTGCAATTATGACCTTCAGCGGCTGTGTTTTGCGTCGGGGGGGCTTTGTGAGCCGGATTCGCCCAACGGCCCCCTCGAGCAACAGCAGGTCCCTCCCCTAGCTCCCATCGATGCTTATCGCCGACGGGAGGAGTCTTCGCGGCCTCTGGAGCCGAGGAGGGCCACTGGTACCAGAATGGGCATGCCCACGCAACTTGGCTTGTGTGCCGTCGTGTTTTCGGCAAGTTTACTGCTTGGCGCTTCAAGTTTCGGAGCCTGCTTGCTTCCCACCCAAGTGGACGTGGGCGACACCGAACAAACAACCGCATCCAAACAGCCTGAACAAGCCGTGCAAGAGTTGAAGCGACGCTTCGGTGCGGCGGTAGCAGCCTATCAACACGGGCGGTACTCAGAATCGCAGCGAGAACTTCAATGGCTGCTCTCAAATTCTCCCAACAGCTTCGAAGTGACTGAGTTGGCTGGCATGGTCTACACTGCGCTTGGCCAGGATGAGAGAGCGAGCAGCTATCTAGCCAAGGCGGTTCGTCTGAACCCCGGTTCCGCGTCGGCGCAGAGTACGCTCGCGATTAACCTGATGCGACTCCATCGGAGCAATGAAGCGGAGGCTCATTTTCGGACGGCGGTCGAATTGGAGCCACAGAGTTACGATACCAACCACAATCTTGGTGAGTATTACGTGCAGATTGGGAAAGTCAAGAATGGAATTCCGTATTTGCAGCACGCCCAGGAGATCAACCCGGCAGCTTATAACAATGGCTATGACCTAGCGCTGTCCTTAGCGCGTAGCGGGAACATGGACGAAGCTCGCCGCCAACTTCAAAGTCTCCTGAAGCTGCAGGATACAGCCGAGCTGCACAGTCTGCTGGGGGAAGTCGAGGAAAAAGCGAAGAATTATGTCGCCTCAGCGAAGCAGTACGAGTTGGCTGCACACATGGATCCAAGCGAGAGCAATATCTTCAATTGGGGCACCGAACTCTTGTTGCACCAGACAATGGACCCAGCGGTCGAGGTGTTT
>JBAVYG010000161.1:0-9186 GCA_049698675.1 Terriglobia bacterium | reverse complement strand
CACGAATTTGACTTCGATTCCACACAAAAGGCGGTTTTTTGGCTGCTTTTTCGAGTTCGTTTTGGCGTTTTTGCACTCAAAAACCAGTTCGTTTTTGGTTCCTGAAAACGATAACCCCTGTGTTTTCAACACATTCTTAGGTTCGTTCCCACTATTTAGTATCTTTTTTCTGTTTTCTACGCATTTTCCCCTGCCGCCGCGCCGATCTGCAACCCTCTTCGCGCGCTCGCTGGCGAGTCTTCTCATGCGGCCACTCACATAGGCTACCATGAGTCGGTCCTCGTGTCAAGAGGGAAGTGGAGGAGACAAAAGGGCAGGTACCAGACGCCAGGGGTCGGGATACGGGGGCTGGGAAGCTTACTTGTTATAAGTGAGGACATCTATGAGGCACTACACTAGCAAGGCACGCGTTGCAGGACATCTGCGCGATCAGGTCGAGGTTGATCGTGTAGAGAGCGGTCTTCAGGCCCGTGCGCGCCGCCATCGCGGCTTCGCACCCCGCGTGGCCCGCGCCTACGAGTGCCACATCGTATTTTTCCGTGAAGCCTGACAGCATGGTTGGAAATCCCGTCCCGAAGGCAAGACACTATTCAAACAAGCCGAGGCCCCTTGCGCATCCCCAGTCGCGAAAAAGAGGGTGTTTATGAGCCCTGGATGCGCGAAGAAATGCGGGGAGTAGCTACGGCTGATTCGCTGTCCAAATCGACCGCGGGTCAGTCTACAACCGTCCGCGGAAATCGAAGAGGTCGCGAAGGGGCAGTTGCCAGCCGGGAAAGAGATTGGAAGTGAGGACTTGTTCGCCCGCCAGGGTTGCGTCCACCAAGTACTTCTTCCCCTGGAGTTTCAAAACCTCCACAGTCTTGGCTTGTGAGTCAATGAGCCAGACCTCCGGCACGCCCGCCTCCGCATAGACAGGCAGCTTTGTGGCACGATCGTACGCTGCGGTGGAAGGGGACAAAACTTCGACGACCAGGTCGGGGGCGCCTGCAATCCAGTTCTCTTGAATGATTCCGGTACGTGCATTGGAAATGAAGATAAGATCCGGCTGTAATGCAGTTTCTCCACTCAGCCGCACATCCAGGGGTGCTGTCCACACTTCGCCCAGGTGGCCCTTGATTACGAACGGCCACAGGTTTCCCGAGAGGTTCTGGACGATGGCTTGATGTCGCGTTGCAGGAGCTGGAGTCACATGCACCTCCCCACACACGAGTTCGTAGCGCTTGCCGTCGATTGGGAACTGACGAAATTCCTCGAAACTCAGTTTGGGTATAACTTCGGTGCCCATGACATCATTATACACCTCAACCTAACCCCTTCGCAGCCAGCGCAGTTCCAGTTCTCGGCATCGTAGAGATGGCGTGTTCCGGGAATGGGCTGCCGACGTAGCGCGGGCGTCTCGCCCGCTGGGGCGGGGGCATCCTGCCCGCGCCCTCATGGACTTCACCTTCAGTTTCAATCTGCTTTTTCCAGTGAAACGTTAAGACTTCCTTGGTGCGGGAGCGAGACGCTCCCGCCAGAGCGGGCGAGACGCCCGCGCTACGTCACTTGCCACCTGTCGGAGGGGAACGGCTATTTCTGCCATGCTCATTTCTGTGATTGACAAAAACCTAAGTTCTCGTTAGTGTACGCCACTCTATGAAGATACTGGTAATTGGTTCCGGAGGACGAGAGCACGCGCTGACTTGGAAGCTGCGCGAGAGTCCGCTCATGGATGAGATCTACTGCGCGCCGGGTAACGCCGGCATTGCGCAGGAGGCGGAGTGCCGGCCCGTGGACGTCTCGAATCCCGCGCAGATCCTTGAACTGGCGAACGAGATCGGGGCTGACCTCACGGTTGTGGGGCCGGAAGCGCCGCTTGTGGCGGGTGTGGTGGATGAGTTCAGGCGGGCCGGCAGGGTGATTGTCGGCCCCACCCAGGCGGCAGCCCGGCTCGAGGGCAGCAAGATTTTTTCCAAGCAGTTCATGCAGAGGCATTACATCCCGACCGCGAGATTCAGGGTTACCGAGAGTTTCGAGCAGGCCGTCAAGGCTCTCGCGGAGTTTGTCTCCCCGGTGGTGATTAAAGCGGATGGATTAGCAGCGGGGAAAGGTGTGGTGATCGCTCACACGCCTCAAGAAGCGGAAAAGACTCTGGACGAGTTCATGCGCCAGCGGATCTTGGGTTCGGCGGGTGAGAGGGTTATTTTGGAAGAAACGCTGGTGGGTGAAGAAGTCTCCTTTATTGTCCTGACCGACGGCCGCGCGATTTTGCCGCTGGTCCCGACCCAGGACCACAAGGCCGTCTTTGACAACGACCAGGGCCCCAACACCGGGGGCATGGGCGCTTACAGTGAGGATGCGATTCTGGATGAATCCCTCCGTGCCGAAATCATCAGGAACATTGTAGCTCCTACGCTTGTGGGAATGGCGGCGGAGGGCACGCCTTACCAAGGGTTCCTCTATTGTGGTTTGATGCTCACGGCGGAAGGGCCGAAGCTCCTCGAGTACAACGTGCGCATGGGCGACCCGGAGGCTCAGCCCATCGTCATGCGCCTGCGCTCTGACTTGGTGGAGCTTCTTGTGGCATTGAGCGAGGATCGTCTGGTGACCCTCGAACCCCATTGGAGCCCAAACCCTTCGGTATGCGTGGTGTTGGCCTCCAAAGGTTACCCCGGCAAGCCGGAGGTCGGGAAAACCATCACCGGTATCGACGCGGCTGAAACTCACGGCGGCGTCAAGGTGTTTCACGCGGGGACAAAGTTCGAAAACTTTCAATTGCTTTCCACAGGTGGGCGGGTGCTAGGGGTGACGGCGACGGCCGAAGATCTGCCTTCCGCCATCGCCTGCGCCTACACGGCGGTCAGCAAAGTCAACTTCGCAGGAATGCATTACCGTCACGACATCGGCACGAAAGGTCTGAGGCGACTTTCCCGTGACTCACGAACCAGCGTCTCCGGCGGGCGCACAGGAGAGGCGACGGTCCCGCGCGACGCACGCTAACCTGAGATCTTCAACCCTCAAGAGGTGAGCAGGTGCGGGAGGACTTGCATGTCTGAGAAGCCGTTAGTGGGTATCGTGATGGGCAGTGACACGGACTTGCCCATGATGACGGAAACCGCGCGCATGCTGAAAAAGTTCGGCGTGCCCTTTGAGATTGAGATCACTTCCGCGCATCGCTCGCCGCTGCGCACTTCGGAGTATGCTCGGACGGCCATCCAGCGCGGCCTCAAGGTTATCATCGTGGGCGCCGGAGGAGCGTCTCACCTGGCGGGCGTGATCGCGGCCGAGACCACGCTGCCCGTCATCGGGGTTCCTATGGCCACCACCACGCTCGCAGGACTCGACGCGCTGCTCTCCACCGTGCAGATGCCCGCCGGAGTCCCCGTCGCTTGCACGGCCATCGGCAAACCGGGGGCCATCAACGCCGCCATTTACGCCATTGAGATTATCGCCACCTCGGATGCCGAACTCGCCCAGAAGCTCGGCTCCTACAAGGAAGAGCTGGCGCGCTCAGTGGCCGAGAAATCGGAGAAGGTCAAGCGCGAGTTTCAGGTTTAGACGTAGTAGTTCGTTTCACCGGCTCAGCCGCGCACGGCCTTTGCGCGCTTCGACGTATTTGCGCAGCACGGCATTGATGGTCGTCTGGTAGCCGCGGCCACCCTTGCGGAAGAACGCCAGGACATCGGGATCAAGTCGCAAGGTAATTTGTTGCTTGGGGCCGGGCCACCAGATGGCCTCCTTAAAGAACTGCTCGCCCAGTTCGGGATTGTCAGACACGTCGATGTCCTGATCTTTCATCGTCTCGATGCGCTGCCAATCAGTCCTGGAGCGCTTTCTCGAAGCCTTCACGCTCATGCTTCTTTGCCTTCCTATTCTACCTTGGGAACCTCTTTGGCCCACCGCCGCCCAGCCTGAAGGCGCTGAAGATCACGGCTCTTGGCGGTTGGCTGTTCGTCCCCTGGTTTTACTGGATTGACCGCCACCGGCCAGCCATCTCTATTGCGGAATCTGGTACAGACCCAGGCCGGTAAGACGTGAGATGTGGGCAAAATCCTTATCGAGAGTGAAGATCGCCACGTTACGTTCCTGGGCAATTGCTGCCAGGAGCGAATCTATCGTAGTCAAGCTGATGCCACGCGAGCGTCCGAGTCGAAAGATGGAAGCGGCGGCGCGATAGGTGGACATGCCTTGGGGTTCCAGCACATCCCACATTGCCAGGAAGCGCTCCACTTCTTCGACATCGCGCGTAAGGCCCTGCAAGACCTCGCTCGCGATAATGCCGGTCAGGGCAATGGGCTCCGCGTGGGCAATCATCCGCCGCAGTTCGCCGCCCGCTGGGCCCGGCGAGGAACTGAGAAAATCAATCCAGACCGAACTATCCACCAGAGTCAAACGCGGGTCCTGCGCGCCGCCTTCAGGTCGCCTTCCCAGATGCCGCTGCCGTAATAGCGGAGCATCCCTTTCCGGCTCTCGGTTCGCACGAGGAGTTCCAGCGCCCGGTCCACAATGGCTCGCTTGGTGCTGAGTCTTGTGAGTTTGCGGGCCTTCTGGATAAGCGCGTCGTCGATTTCAATGTTGGTTCGGCTCACAATCCAATTATACACCAAAAACTGAATTTTCGGTGTATTGACCAGCTTGGGCGAGAAATCTACCTCTGCGCCGTGCGCGGGCTTTGAACATAGAGGCCCGATGCGAGTATTATAGTTAGCTATTCCGATCTTTTATTTAAGTCATTTAGTCATATAGGAGATATTCGTAATGAAACCAACTGCGATACCGAAATTCGAATCTGCCCATGACATCCTGCATCGTCGCAAGCACCCGCTGGACGTTTTCTTTTCGCCGGAAGCGGTTGCAGTGATTGGCGCCACGGAGAATCCTGGCAGCGTCGGCCGTACCACGTTTTGGAACCTGATCAGTAATCCTTTCGGAGGGACCGTCTTCCCGATAAACCCCAAGCGGGCACAGGTTCTGGGAGTGAAAGCCTATCCCAATTTGCTCGAGGTTCCGGAGCCAATCGATCTGGCTGTGATCGTCACTCCAGCCTCAACCGTATCGAGAGTCATGGACGATTGCGCCGCAGCGGGTGTGAAGGGCGTCATCATCATCTCCGCGGGGTTCAAGGAACTGGGCCCGGAAGGCGCCAGACTGGAAAATGAGATTGTTGCCAAGGCCCGGGCGGCCAAGATCCGCATCGTCGGCCCCAACTGTTTAGGCATCATGAGTCCCAACACCGGGCTCAATGCCACTTTCGCAAGCGCCATGGCTCGCCCCGGAAGCATTGGCTTCCTCAGCCAAAGCGGGGCCCTTTGCACTGCGGTTCTGGACTGGAGCTTCCGAGAAATGGTGGGCTTCAGTATTTTCAGCTCCATCGGCTCGATGGCGGATGTTGGCTGGGGCGACTTGATTGATTATCTCGGCGATGACCCGCGCACACGAAGCATCATCATCTATATGGAGACGATCGGCGACGCGCGCGCTTTCCTTTCGGCGGCGCGGGAAGTAGGGCTCTCCAAACCCATCATTGTGATCAAGGCGGGTCGCAGTGCGGCAGCCGCCAAGGCCGCCGCCTCTCACACAGGTTCTCTGGCCGGAAGCGACGAAGTGCTGGATGCGGCTTTCCGGCGCACGGGCGTGTTGCGCGTGCAGAGTATCGGGGACTTATTCCATATGGCGGATGTGCTGGCCAAGCAGCCCCACCCCACGGGTCCGAGCCTTGCCATCCTCACCAACGCTGGGGGACCTGGAGTGCTGGCCACCGACTCGCTGATCGCAGAAGGCGGCGAGTTGGCGCAATTGGCTCCGCAAACGATGGACTCCCTGAACGGCTTCCTTCCCAAGGAGTGGAGTCACAACAACCCCATCGACATCCTGGGAGATGCCACCCCGGAGCGATACGCTCGGGCGGTGGAGATTGTCGCGAAAGATCCCAACACGAACGGCCTGCTCGCGGTTCTTACCCCGCAGTCTATGACTGACCCAACGCGGATTGCCGAGCAACTCAAGCCTTACGCCAAGCTGCAAGGGAAGCCCTTCCTAGCCAGTTGGATGGGCGGCGCTGAGGTGTCGGCCGGGATTGACATCCTGAATCATGCTGGAATCCCCACTTTCGCATTTCCCGACACTGCCGCCAAGATTTTCCACTACATGTGGCAATACAGTTACAACTTACAGGGTCTGTACCAAACCCCGGTACTGCCAGGGGACGTTAACGGCCTAGGCTCCGGCGCGGCGGAAGCTGCAAAGATAATTGAGAACGTTCGCAACTCAGGACGGACCATCCTCACTGAGGTGGAATCCAAGCGGCTTCTGAGTGCCTACGGTATCCCCACCGTCCCTACGGAGGTGGCCACGACTGCTGAAGAGGCCGTCAAACTGGCGGAGAAATTCGGCTATCCGGTGGTGCTCAAACTCTACTCCGAGACCATCTCTCACAAGACCGACGTGGGCGGGGTGCGTCTGAATCTGGGTGACCCCAAGGCCGTGCAGGATGCTTTCAACAACATTCAGTGTTCGGTGACTGAGAAGGCCGGCGCAATGCACTTCCAGGGTGTGGCGGTTCAGCCCATGGTCCGTTTGGATGGCTACGAGTTGATCATCGGCAGCAGCCTGGATTCGCAGTTTGGCCCTGTCCTGCTATTTGGAACCGGCGGGCAGTTGGTGGAAGTTTTCAAGGACAGCGCGCTGGCGCTTCCTCCGCTGAACACCACGCTGGCGCGTCGCATGATGGAACCGACGCGCATTTATCAAGCTCTCCAAGGGGTGCGCGGGCGCCCGCCGGTGGATATGGCCGCCCTCGAAAAGCTCATGGTTCAGTTCAGCTACCTGGTTGTGGAGCAACGCTGGATCAAGGAGATTGACATTAACCCCCTCCTGGCTTCCTCCGAGCGGCTGGTCGCTCTGGACGCGCGGGTGGTGGTGCACGGGCCGGAGGTCACGGAAGACAAACTCCCCAAGCTCGCCATACGTCCGTATCCGTCGCAATACGTGGCCACTTTGACGATGAAGGATGGTACGAAGGCCACCATCCGGCCCATTCGGCCCGAGGACGAGCCGCTCATGGTCAAGTTCCACCACATGCTCTCCGAGCGTAGCGTGATGATGCGCTACACGCACCAGATCGCGCTCAGCGAGCGCGTCGCGCACGAGCGGCTGGTCCGTATCTGCTTTAATGATTACGACCGCGAACTGGCCCTGGTGGTGGATCACGAGGATCCCTACACCGGCGAGCCGGAAATCATGGCTGTAGGCAGAATGACCAGGGTCCCCGGCACCGACGATGCGCAGGTTGCCATCCTGGTCGCCGATCCATTCCAGCGCCGCGGTCTGGGCGCAGAACTGTTACGCCACCTGATGGCTGTCGCCAAGCAGGAAAAAATCCGGCACTTGACGGTCGAATTCCTCATTGATAACTCTGTTACCCGGCGCCTGTGCGAGAAGCTGGGCTTCCGCCTTGAGAAAGTTGCCGGTGAGGGCATCGTGAAGGCGGAGATTGCCATTCAATAGCTCGGTGGCAGTGGACTGCGGGAGCCGGGTATTCCGGCTCCCCTTTCCTCTTTTCTGGGAGGGCTGCGATTTTCCTGCCTGCCGTTCTTCTTCTGCTTACCTGCTATAATCACGCCGTTTGGCTTTTATAGGAAACAGGCTGGGGAAAATGTTCAAAACCATTGAGTGGACTGACGAAGGCGTGCGCATGATTGACCAGACACGGCTGCCCGCGGAGGAAATCTACCGCACGTATCGCGACTACGGTGAAGTGGCGGAAGCCATTCGCTCCATGGTGATCCGCGGGGCGCCGGCCATCGGTGTGGCGGCGGCGATGGGCGTTGCCCTGGGGATTAAGAACTCCGACGCCCGGACCATTCCTGCGCTACGCGCCGATTTTGAACGGATTGCGGAGAAGCTTTCCAGTACGCGGCCCACCGCGGTCAATCTCTTTTGGGCCATCGCGAGAATGCGCAGGGTGTTTGAGACTTCCCTCTCCTGTCACGATACCGACGCGCAGGTAGTGCAAGCGGTCAGGATCAACCTCGAGGAGGAAGCGAAGCGGATTCTTGCCGAAGATATCGCTACTAACGAAGCCATGGGCCGTCACGGTGCTCTCCTCCTGCCGGATTCGGGAACGGTCCTCACGCACTGCAACGCGGGCGCGTTGGCCACAGGAGGATACGGCACGGCCCTGGGCGTGATCCGTGCTGCCATAGCACAAGGGAAGAACATCCAGGTATTTGCCGACGAGACCCGGCCCTACCTTCAGGGAGCGCGCCTGACGGCCTGGGAACTCGCCAAGGACGGTATCCCGGTGACGCTCATCACCGACAACATGGCGGGTCATTTCATGCAGCAGGGCCAGATTAAGGCCGTGATTGTGGGCGCGGACCGCATCGCGGCAAACGGTGACACTGCGAATAAGATCGGGACGTACAGCCTGGCCGTTCTCGCCCATGAGAACCACGTCCCCTTTTATGTTGCAGCTCCGCTTTCGACGATTGACAGAAGCCTGCCCAGCGGGGAGGGGATTCCTATCGAGGAACGGTCCTCGACGGAGGTCACTCAGCTCGGCGGAGTGCAAATCGCTCCCCCCTCCGTGCCCGCACGTCATCCGGCTTTTGACGTCACGCCGCACCGCTACATTACCGCCATCATCACGGAGCATGGGGTTGCCCGCGCCCCCTACTCGGAGAGCTTAAGCGCTCTGTTTGCCTAAGGGGATGTCATTCCGAGCGCAGCGAGGAATCTCGCGCTGCGCTGATGTGGATTGGAGCTCAAGGCGGCCTGGGGGGTACGTGGAAGAAAGAACAGAGCGAGATTCCTCGCTGCGCTCGGAATGACGCCAGAAGACGCTGCTTGTCAAATGTCCAAACTCCAAACCCCGACAAGTCTGGGTGCGCTACGGGGTTGGCCTGCTCAGGATTTCCCGCAACATGCCGGGGATCTCAAAGACGGCCCGGTTGTTCATTGCTGCGGCGTTGCTACGGTAGCGGACGAAATTGGCGGGATCAAGAAGCACCTCGACCGTTTGGGTGATTTGGCGAAAACTGCGCAACACTAATCCCACCTGCTTCTCAAGGACCCACGCCGCATTGTAGCGTTCCTGGGGGAGGGTCCTGGCATTGCACTCCACGATTACAGGCAGTTTCATGGTCAGGGCTTCGCTGATGCTGCCAGGACCCGGCTTGCCAATGAAGAAGTCAGAGAGGTGCATGT
>JBAVYG010000160.1:0-2360 GCA_049698675.1 Terriglobia bacterium | reverse complement strand
CTATCGAGGACAAAAGGGGACATTATCATGGAGGCACAACACTGGCCCGGTAGTGGTGTCCTTTGCCGGACATGGACGCTCGAAATCGCAGTCATTCCCTCTTTCGCGGGAATGACTGGCGTTTCATGAGAGATGCCATTTCAAATGACACCACCATCTACTGGCCCAATTTTTCGAGCATGCTCTTTGCCACAGCGTGGTCGGGGTGCCGGGCGAGCCACTGTTGCAGAACCTCTCGGGCCTGAGTCTTCTCTCCCTGCGTCATGTAAAGCCGGGCCAGGTTCAGGTAGGGCTGATCAAAATCGACGGCCACACGAATGGCTTTCTGAAACTCCTCTTGGGCCTCGGCCGTCCGTCCCTGGCGCAAAAAGAGCACTCCGAGATTATTGAGAGCCTCCGGGTAATCCGGGCGAAGCTGCAGGGCCTGCTGCCAGTACTTGAGCGCCCGGTCCGTATCGTTCAGTTGCGCGTAGAGCATCCCGACACCGTAATTTACCTCCGGGTCGTCCGGGGCCAGGGCGACAGCGCGTTCTAGAGCCTGCTTCGCCTCGCTGAAGCGCTGCTCGCGGCGATAGACGTTTCCCAGGTTGAATAAAGCGAGGGCGTAATCGGGGCGCTGGCTGATCGCTTGTTGAAAATAACGGATGGCCTCAGGCGTCTCGCCGGCCTGCGCCGCGAGCAATCCGAGATTGTTGAGCGCGTCGGGATACTCGTGGCGCAATTCCAGCGCGCGCTGAAGATGGCGCCGGGCTTCCTCGGGCTTCCCTTGCTTTAGATAGAGCGTCCCCAGATTGTAATGCGCTTCGGCGTAATCGGGGTCGGTTTCGAGCGCCAGGGTGAATTCCCGAATCGCCTGGTCGTAGTATCCTGCCTGCGAAAAGGCCGCGCCGTAGGTGAACATATTGCGCCGGAAGTCGCCTAGGTAGAGCTTCCCGGGAAACGGCAGCGTTAACCTTACTCTGTCTTCGGGAGTGTGCGGAATGCGATGACAGTCCGCGTTCAAGCGCTCGGCATCGACGGGTCCTTGATACACCTTCACGATGAACCCCTTGGGGTCGATAAGAAACGTCGTGGGCAAGCCGAGATTACGCCGCCGGTCAAACATGAAATGGTAGACAAGATTGTAAATCCCGGTCACGTCATCGCTGGCCAGCAACACGGGCAGCCGCAGGGAATTCCCGTGGACGAACGCACGGACCTGCGCCGCCTCTTCCGGCTTGTCGACATTGATGGCCAGCACCTCGAGAATTCCCGGCTTCCTCAGGGTCGGCGAACGGTCAAGAACTCTCAGAGTTTCGACGCTGGGCGGGCTCCAGATAGCCCAAAAGTTCAGAGCAACTGCCCTGCCTCTCAGCGCCGACAGAAGGTGATTGTGCCCGGTGGCGTCCGGCAGTTCGAAATCCGGAGCCAGGATGGGATCCATCAGCCAGGTTTCATAGTGGGTGGGCGGTGGCGCGGCCGCCGGGGGATCTGGAATCACAGATAAAGGTTGATGGGGATGGAACGCCTTAGCCTGGAATCCCTCCGCGCCTTCTTCGATCTCGATGCGGTGATTCGCAGGCAGCCCTTCAAAGTGCTGCACGTTGCCGATGGGCCAGCGAATCTCGGCGCTTGCGGAAACGGCCTTGCCTATTCCGAAAAAAATCTCCTTGGTGTGTTGCGAGGGAAAGCCTGTGCCGGCTTGCAGGATCTTCGTCTGCCGCCCCTCCGCAGTCTGGAGGATGACTACCGCGCCGACCGCGTCGCGGTTGCTCTTGGCGCCGCGCAGTCGGAGGGCCAAAACGTTGCCGAGACCAGTCGCTTCGCAGCGCAGAATGCGTAATTGGGGTCCCGTCCGATTCTTCAGGGCGATCTCCAGCCGCCCGTCATGATCGAAATCAGCGAGAGCGAAGGCTCGGCTGTCATCCGGGAAATCCAGGCCGACCACGCCGGAGATGTCGGAAAAGGTGCCGTCTCCGTTGTTGAAGAAGAAAACGTTGCGTCGATAGCCTGCCCAGGTGCCGTCAGAGCGGATCAATTCGTTGATGGCGTTCCAGCCGAGTTCGTAAGGGAGCGTGGGATGAGCGTCCGCCGGAGAGCGCGAAACCACCTGTTGCCAGAAGAAGCTTTCCAGGTCATCGCGGCTGGGACCGGAAATCATGCCGTTGGCGATGTAAAGGTGCGAGCGTCCATCGTGGCCGAAATCCCAGGCGTGGCAGGACCATGACCAGCCCGCCTTCTCGACTCCCGCCACGGCGCTGCGATCCTCGAAGCGGCCGTTGCCGAGGTTGCGGAAAAGGGAATTTCCTTTGGCGTGGTGACGGAACAGCGCCCGCACCTCCGCCGGCATTTGTTCCAGAAAATTCATCTGCGCCGTCAAG
>JBAVYG010000159.1:0-10275 GCA_049698675.1 Terriglobia bacterium | reverse complement strand
GGGCTGAAGCCCCGCCCTTCCGAGGCTCATAAATAATGTCGGCTATCAATGCAACAGAGCACGAGGCGGAAAAGGGAAAAGCAAACTGAGGGGCTCTTTTTGGAGTGCGGCAGCTTGCTGCCGCTTTCATCCAGGCCAGCTTGCTGGCCGGAATACGCCGCCCAGGCGAGACCAACGCGAGCAAGCTCGCGGGACAAAAGCGGCAGCAAGCTGCCGCACTCCAAAGCTGACGCGGCGCGCTTCGGAAATCAGCCTTGACCGTGTATCATTTACTTGCACGCAAGTCGGAGGTCTTCTCATGAAGCGCATTGGTATTCTTTGGACGGTAATTCTCCTTCTTGTCTTCGCCGGCTCGGTTTTCGCTCGGGACACTAAATTCCCCCCTCAGGACGAGCAGATTCCCGGCCCGGACAAGAGTGAAACCTATGCAGGCCAATGTAGTTACCGCAGCGGCGAAGTCAAGGACCCGGCTCTAGCCTTCAAGACGTGGCTGGACGACGTCCGCCACTGGCGACGCGAGCGCTTGATTCGCATGGGTTACAACGGCTCCGAGTATGAGCGGCCTGAGTTGAAGTGGACGCAGTCCAGCTTCATCCAGCCGCAGATGATGATCGAGGAGCGGTACTTCTACGATCCCGTCGCCGGAAAATATACAGTAGACCGTTATCTGGACGACCTGGAGAGGCGCTACGGCGGGATTGACTCGGTTTTGATTTGGCACACTTATCCGAACATCGGCATAGATAACCGCAACCAATACGATCTGCTTCATGACATGCCCGGCGGCGTCGAAGGGCTGAAGCAAATGATCAACGACTTCCACCGCCGCGGCGTCCGCGTCCTCTTCCCCGTGATGTTTTGGGACCAGGGCACGCGCGATGTAGGCATCCCCAACTGGGAAGCCACCCCCCAAGCTATGGCCGAGATCGGGGCCGACGGAATCAACGGTGACACGCTGGATGGAGTGCCGCGGGCGTTTCGCGTTGCCTCCGACAGGACCGGCCACCCCATCGCGCTCGAGCCCGAAGGCGGTCCTGGCGACGAGGCCCTCGAGTGGAACAACCTCACCTGGGGCTACTGGAAGTATCCCTTTGTCCCCATGCTCAGCCGCTACAAGTGGCTCGAGCCCCGCCACATGGTGAACGTCTGCGACCGCTGGAACCGCGACAAGACCGATAATCTTCAGTACGCTTTCTTCAACGGCGTGGGCTATGAAAGTTGGGAAAACATCTGGGGCATCTGGAACCAGATCACCCCACGCGACGCGGAGGCGCTGCGCCGCGTGTCGAAGCTCGATCGCGCGTTTGCTGCCCTCCTCGTCAGCCCCGGCTGGGAGCCGCATACGCCCACGCTCCGCCAGGGGGTATTTGCCAGCAAGTTCCCCGGCCAGGAGCAAACGCTCTGGACGCTGGTCAACCGCAATGAGTACGACGTGACGGGCCGCCAGATCGCGCTCCCTTATAAGAGTGCCATGCACTTTTACAACGTCTGGCAGGGGGAAGAATTGAAGCCCGAGGTGAACGGGTCGACCGCCACGCTCAGCTTTGAGGTGGAGGCGCACGGCTTCGGCGCGGTGTTGGCCACGGAGGGAGCGCCGGCCTCCAGCGATACGCAGAAGCTACTCTCCGAAATGCGTGAGTTCGCCCGCACCCGACTCGCGACGCTTTCCCATGAATGGAACGTCCTCCCACAGCAGCTCGTCGAGATTGCCCCGAGCAGGTTGGCCAATGCCCCGCCCGCCGGCATGGTGAGGATCCCTGAAGCCGATTTCGAGTTCCAAGCCGTCGGCATTATGATCGAGGGTGGCAATGACGTTGGCGTGGACGTGCAATATGCGTGGGAGGATGCGCCCCGCCGCTACCACTTGCACAAGATGCATATCAGGTCTTTCTATATCGATAAATATCCCGTGACCAATGCCGAGTTCAAGAAGTTCCTGGAGGCAACTCATTATCATCCCAATGACGACCACAACTTTCTGCGAGACTGGAAGAACGGAAGCTACCCGGACGGCTGGGGGAACAAGCCGGTGACGTGGGTTTCCCTCGAGGATGCGCGCGCCTACTCCGCCTGGGCCGGCAAACGCCTGCCGCACGAATGGGAATGGCAGTATGCCGCGCAGGGGACTGATGGCCGGACTTATCCTTGGGGTAACGAGTGGGATGCTGCCGCCGTCCCCGCGCCCGACAAGCGCCGCCAGATGCGCGAGCCCACCAACGTCGATGCCTATCCCAAAGGCGCCAGCCCCTTCGGCGTGATGGACCTGGTGGGGAACGTATGGCAATGGACGGATGAATTCGTGGACGAGCACACGCGTGCCGGCATCCTGAAAGGGGGCAGCTTCTATCAGCCCCAGGGCTCGCTCTGGTACTTCCCTCAAGCCTACAAGCTCATCGAGCACGGCAAGTATTTGCTTATGGCGCCGAGCAAAGACCGCTCCGGCGCCCTCGGCTTCCGCTGTGTCGTGGACTTGGAAACTTGAAATTGGAAACTGGAAATTGGAAATTGGAAATTGGAAACTGGAAATTAGCGCTTCCAGTTTCTGCCTTCTAATTTCCAGTTTCCGCTTTACCGAAGGAAACGAGAAAACAGAGAGCAGCAACTTGAAAACAAGGGTGCCCGTTTCCAGTTTCTAATTTCCAGTTTCCAATTTCAAGTTTCTGCCTTCCGGGGCTTGACAGAGGGCGGAGAATCCCGTAGGGTAAGCGCTTGCATTTTGTGGGTCTTCCTGTCGAGACCCACTATGGATAGGCGCTTGGCCCGCCCTCCCCGAATGAGCAGCGCCAGCCCGTCCTGTCCGGTGGCTCGACCGAATCCGATTGCAAAGTGAGGCCTCGATGTCAAAGGAAAAATTCGTTTTGGGGATCGACTACGGAACCGAATCGGGCCGCGTGGTGGTGATCCGCGCGCGCAATGGGGAAGAGATCGCCTCTGCGGTGATCCCGTATCCCGATGGGGTGATTGACGAGAGGCTGCCGGGCGGGCCGCGCCTGGAGCCCGATTGGGCTTTGCAGAACCCGCGCGATTACCTCCTGGTGGCCGAAAAGGGAGTTCCCAAGGTGCTGAAAGCCGCCCAGGTCAAGGCCGAGGATGTAATTGGAATCGGCACGGACTTCACGGCGTCTTCGCCCCTGCCCGTCAAGAGCGACGGCACACCACTCTGTTTTCTCTCGCAGTACCGCAAGCGCCCGCATGCCTGGGTGAAGCTCTGGAAGCACCATGCCGCGCAACCGGAGGCGAACCAGATCAACGAAGTGGGGCGGGAACGGAACGAAGAGTTCATCCAAGTTTATGGCGGCAAGTATTCTTCCGAGTGGTTTTTCTCCAAAGTCTTGCAGGTGCTGAACGAGGATGCCGAGATTTACGAGGCCACTGATCGGTTCATCGAAGCCGCCGACTGGATTGTCTGGCAGTTGACGGGTGAGGAGAAGAGGAACACGTGCACGGCCGGTTACAAGGCCATGTGGATCAAAGGCAAGGGATTCCCGTCCCGGGAGTTCTTCCGCACCCTGCACCCGCGTCTTGAGAACGTTATCGAGACCAAGGTGGGGACAGACTTCTACGCGCTCGGCCAAAAGGCGGGGGGGCTGACAGCATTCTGGGCTCGGAAGACGGGGCTGAAGGAAGGCACCCCAGTCTCGGTAGGCAATGTTGATGCACACGTGGCCGTCCCCGCTTGCACGGTAACCCAGCCCGGTTCTCTCGTGATGATCATGGGGACTTCGATTTGCCACATGGTGCTCGGCAAGGAACGACAGATGGTGGAGGGCATGTGCGGGACGGTGGACGATGGAATTGTTCCAGGCTGGTGGGGCTTCGAAGCCGGACAATCCGCCGTCGGCGATATCTTCGCCTGGTTCTTCGAGCACGGCGTTCCGGATTATATCCACCGTGAAGCGCGCAAATCGAAAGTCCCCTTCGCCGCCGTACTCGAGAAGCGCGCCGCCGCCCTCAAACCTGGGGAGTCAGGGCTGCTGGCGCTCGACTGGTGGAATGGCAATCGCTCCGTGCTGGTGGACGTTGACTTGACCGGAGTGCTGCTCGGAATGACCCTGGCTACCAAGGCCGAAGAAATCTATCGTGCCTTGATCGAAGCCACCGCCTTTGGTACGCGAACGATCGTCGAGGCCTTTGAATCGAAGGGCGTGGAAGTGAAAGCGCTTGTGGCCTGCGGGGGCCTGCCGGAAAAGAATAAGCTGCTTATGCAAATTTATGCCGATGTGACCGGACGAGAGATTAGGATCGCGGAACAGCTTCAGACTTGTTCTGCCTTGGGCTCAGCCATGCACGGCGCGGTTGCTGCGGGGCACTCGGGCGGCGGCTACGATACCATCGCTGAGGCCGCAGGTCATATGGCCCACGTGCAGAAACTGACTTACCGGCCGAAGGCCGACAACCACGCAATCTACGATCGGCTTTTCAAAGAATACCAGACTCTGCACGACTATTTCGGCCGCGGCGCCAACGATGTGATGAAGAGGTTAAAGGCGCTCAAGCGAGAGATCGTCGCCTCGTAGCGAGCGGGTCTCCCTCGGCCAGGAAAACAGCGACGAGTGACCCGCCGCGGGACCGGGGCAGGCGGCGCTACAGGTGCTTATGTCAACGATGGAAAAACTGCGTGAGGAAGTCTGGAAAGCTAATCGGGGAGTATATCGCGCGGGGCTCGTAACCATGCACAGCGGAAACGCGAGTGGAATTGATCGGGAGCGCGGGGTGGTGATTATCAAGCCCAGCGGCATGGATTACGACCGGATGCAGCCACAGGATATGGTGGTCACCGACCTCGAGGGCCGCAAACTCAAGGGCAAATGGAATCCCTCCGTGGACCTGCCCGACCACCTTTACATCTACAAGCACTGCCCGCATATCGGCGGCGTCATCCACACCCACTCGAATTATGCGACGAGTTTTGCGCTGCTGGGAAAGCCCCTGCCCGTCTATTTGACGGCCATCGCGGATGAGTTCGGCGAGGAGATACCCTGCCTTCCTTACGTGGATAACAGGGCTGACCATATTGGCAAAGCGATCGTGAAATACATGGGCAAGAAGGCCCCCGCCGTGCTGCTGGCGCATCATGGCGTTTTTGCCTTCGGGCCCACGCCGCGTGCGGCGCTCAAAGCCGCCGTGATGGTCGAAGACGTTGCCAAGACGTGCCATCTGGCGTTGCTGCTCGGCAAGCCGAGACCTTTGCCGGCCGTGGAAATCAAGAAGTGGTGGGACCGCTACCACACGACCTACGGCCAACCGAAAAAGGATTGAGCTTGCTCGTTGCCAAGTTTTTGCGTATGGTGTTTGGGCCGTAACGTTGTCCATTGAGGTACGTTTATGAGCTTGTCCTTCTCCTTTTGCTCGCTTGCCCTGCTGGCCGCCGACCCGCAGACCGCCAGCCGCCTCATTTCGCTGCATTCTCCGGACATCGCCGTCATCGCCATTTATTTCGCCATGGTGCTGGGAATCGGCGTCTATCTCCGGCGATATACGAAGAGCGGCAAAGACTTTTTCCTCGCCGGCCGGGAAATAACCGCCTGGGTAGCGGGGCTGAGTTTCGTGTCCGCCAATCTCGGCGCGCTGGAGCTGATGGGGTGGGCCGCGGCCACATATCAGTATGGCATCCTGGCGGCGCACTGGTATTGGATTGGCGCCATTCCCGCCATGCTCTTCCTGGGCATCGTCATGATGCCCTTCTACTACATCTCGAAGACCCACTCCGTTCCCGGCTTCTTGCAACTGCGTTACGGGGAATCCGCGCGGGCGCTGGCGGCCACCATGTTCACCTTCATGACCCTTTTTATGGCCGGCATCGACATGTACGCCATGGCACTGGTCATGAAGGTGGTGCTGGGCTGGGACATCCACTTCAGCATCTGGGTCTCGTCAATCACGGTGGCGGTCTATGTGGCCCTGGGAGGGTTGTTCGCCGCCATCTTTAACGAGGTCCTTCAGTTCTTCCTGATCTGGTTGGGCGCCTTGTTGATTCCGATTCTCGGTTTGATTGAGACCGGCGGCTGGTCCGGCCTGGTGGCGCGCATTCACCAGAATTTCCCCCAAGGCGATTACACCCACCTCTGGCGCACCTTGGGCAGCTCCGCCGACAATCCCATGGGCATCCAGTGGGCAGGAATCGTTTTCGGCCTCGGCTTTGTGATTTCCTTCGGCTACTGGACCACGGATTTTCTGGTGGTGCAGCGCGTGATCGCCGCCAAGGACATTCGTGCCGCCAAGCTTGCGCCCATCATCGGCTCGTTCTTCAAAATGGCCGTGCCCTTTATCGTGATTTTGCCGGGACTGCTGGGCTTGGCTGTTCTAACGGATCACTCCGGGCACCTGATCCACCTCGTTGCGGCCTCGTCCGAAGCGGCCAAGAATGGCGCGCCTACTTACAACGAAGTCCTGCCGCTGATGCTGGCCCGCTACTGCGGCCCAGGGCTGCTGGGACTGGGCATCACCGCGCTCATCGCCGGTTTTATGTCCGGTATGGCCGGTAACGTGAGCGCCTTCTCCACGGTTTGGACCTACGACCTCTATCGGAGTTTCCTCAGAAAGAATGCCTCCGACAATCACTACGTGAAGATGGGTCGCTGGTGCATCATCCTGGGCGTGCTCATCAGCATCGGCACGGCCTATCTGGTGATGCAATTCGCCAGCATCATGGACTATGTACAGGCACTTTTCAGTTTCTTCGTCGCGCCGCTCTTCGGTACCGTGGTGCTCGGTATGTTGTGGAAGCGGGCGAGCCCCGCCGGTGGTTTCTGGGGGCTTCTCTGCGGCACCGTCTCCTCCATCAGCATGTGGGCTCTGGTCAGGGCAAATCCCCACATGCTGGCTTACGTCGCCCTCTCGAGCCATGCCAAAGCCATGGCCGAGAACATGTATCGGGCGCTTTGGTCGTGGATTGTGTGTGTGACCGTCACCGTTGTCGTCAGCTTGCTGACGCGCCCGAAACCCGTCGAGGAGTTGACCGGCTTGGTCTACGGATGTACGAAACTGCCCAGCGAGGGAGATCTGCCCATCTGGAAGCGCCCCATCTTCTGGGCCGTAGTTTCATTGGCTCTGTTCCTTGTTCTACAGTGGAAGTTCTGGTAATTTTGGATTTTAGATTTTGGATTTCGGATTTCAGAAGGGTTTGCTGAAAGCTGATAACTGATAGCTGACAGCTAATTGAGGTATGTTCCCATGAGCGAAGGTCATCGCATGATTCCCGTCTGGTTCTTCGTTGGGGTGATTCTGCTGATTTACGGAGTGCTCATCCTGGCCACGGGCATCTACGAATTCTCTCACCCGCCGGCGACCGTGCTTGCGAATTTGCACCCCGCAGTTTGGTGGGGAGCGCTGCTCATCATCGTGGGCGGCGTTTACGTCTACCTGTATCTGCCGCGAAAATCCTGAGGCTTTACACTTCCGGGATGCCCAAGTCGTTGCTGCCCAGCGGCGACATCTTCGCCTGCGGCGCGAATTCCTCGATCAATTCCAACGCAATGCGTGCCCGATGCACGCGCTCACGCCCCATTCTCGCGGCCAGATCCTCGAGATGCTTGCCGGAGGGATAAATATCCGGCGCGTTGCGCAGTCCGAACTTGAAGTAGACGGGCGCGGCCACCCGCAGGATTTGGGGCATTTCATAATAACGGACGAAACCTCCGAAGTTATCCGGCACTTCGATGTAGAGGTCGATGGGAATATCCACGGCTTGCCGGATGGAGCCCATCTGGGCGGGTGTCAAGTCGGTGGGGATATTCAGGGTCGAGACGCCGGCATTCTCAAATAGCTTGGCCGTGGCGGGATTGGCCGCGGGAAGCGTGACGGAACTCTTGATGATCAAATTCCTGGGGAGTTCACCGTTCTCCTTCATTTCCTTGAGCACCCAAATCAGGCCCAAATCCGCAGGCAACACGCTGCGAATGCCAAGGTCGCACGCCTTGCGGACGTCCTCGAGCGCGTAAACCAGTTGGTCCGCGCCACGGTGTTGCAGACCAATCACCTTGCCTGCCGTGGATACCGTTTGGGCGCCGGTCTCGAAAGGCGCTCGGGGGCCCACAAACAAGCAGACTTCAATCCGCTCGCTTGCGCCCATGCGCACCATCTCGCGAATTTCATCTTTGGTCAGCAGCATGATGCCGCTTCCCTGGCTGACGCGATGAATCGGCACCTTGAGTTCCTTCGCGGCCTCCAGCACCTCGCGAAAGACACGCGGTCCCTCGACACTGGGGATCTCGAAGCGGTAATCCCCTCCATCCTTGAATCGCTTGCCGCTGGGCTCGAGCCCATGATTGTCTTCCGTGGGCAGCTTGAGTTTCGCGAGAAACTCCTTTGTCTTTTTCATCGGTTACTCCCTGTTGAGGATTGTCCGTCGTCCGTGGTCCGCCGTCCGTTGTCCGTCGCATGTCGTCACTTGTCGGGGTTTTCCCGTTTGAGTGGCCCTTCCACAGCCCCGGCAGGGGCGCAAGATCGTAGCCCAGGGCGTCAGCCCTGGGGAAGGAGCCCTCACCCCGCCTTCGGCACCCCTCTCCCGCGCGGGCGGGAGAGGGGCAGGGGTGAGGGTGGGTTCGCTGACCCACGGCTTGCGCCGTGGGCTAAATTCTTTCGCCCGCTCCGCGGGCTCAACTCTTCAATGAACTTTGACTCAGCACTCTAGCTACAAGCCACTAGCCACTAGCCACTAGCCACTGACCACTGACAAGTGACTACTGCGTATACTTCAAATAAACCGTTCTCGTCTCGGTATAGAAATCCAGCGCCGCCGGCCCCTGCTCGCGCATGCCGAAGCTCGATTCTTTTGTGCCGCCGAAGGGAAGCTGATATTCCACGCCCGCGGTGGGCAGATTTACCGTAATCAAGCCGGCTTCAATGCGATTGATGAATTGGTGCACATGCGTGAGGTCGCGCGAAACAATGGAAGCTGAGAGGCCAAAGCGGGCGCAGTTGGCGAGCCGCATGGCGTCCTCAAAATCATTCGCGACCATCAGTGCCAGGACCGGGCCAAAAACCTCCTCCTGCGCAATGCGCATTTCAGCCCTGACGCCGGCGAAGATGGTGGGCTCCACAAAATAGCCCAAATCGTATATCCCACCCGTAAGGCGATTCCCTCCGCAGAGCAACTGTGCCCCTTCTTGCTTGGCGATTTCGATGTATTTCAAGTCCGTCTCGAGCTGGTTCGCATCTACCGCCGGTCCGATCTCGATGCCGGGCTCGAGGCCGTTTCCAACCTTTAACTTCTTGGTCTTGGCGGTAAGCTTCTCGACTAAAGGCTGGTAAATGGCTTTCTCAATGATGGCTCGGCTACAAGCGGTGCATTTCTGGCCGGTGGAAAAGAACGCACCGTTCACCAGGACGGCGGCGGCGTAATCGAGGTCCGCGTCCTTGAGTACTATGGTGGGGTTCTTGCCGCCCATTTCGAGCTGAAGGCGAACCCTCCGTTTCGTCGCCTTCTCGTAGAGCGCGTTGCCCACCTCGCAAGAACCCGTAAAGGAGACGGCACGGATGGCGGGGTGTTCGACCAGCGCGTTGCCGGCCAAGCCGCCGCTTCCCGTCACATAATTGAGAACCCCGGCAGGAGTTCCCGCTTCGTGAAGCGCTTCAACGATCCGATAGGCGCTGAGCGGCGCGAGTGAAGCAGGCTTGATGACCACGGTGTTTCCCGCCACCAGTGCGGGCGCCATTTTCCACGCCGGAATGGCGCTGGGGAAATTCCAGGGAGTAATGAGGGCCACGACTCCCAGCGGCTTGCGCAAGGTGTAACAGAAAACGTTCTCCCGCTCGGAGGGAATCTGGTAGCTGAACTGGCGCGGCCCCTCGCCTCCGAAGTAGCGCAGGATGTTGATTGCCCGCTTCACTTCCCCCCTGGATTCGGGCACCGTCTTGCCTTCCTCCCGCGTCATCTCCTCGGATAGTCTCTGGAGACGGCTTTCCATGATCTCGGCTGCCTTATAGAGGAATTCACCCCGTAAAGGAGCGGGAAGCGCAGCCCAGGCCGGTTGCGCTTTCGCTGCGGCGTCACACGCTTCTTGAATGTCGTCCGGGCCCGAAGCTTGAAACAGGCCGACAGTCTCGTTTGTATTGGCAGGATTGAGGTTGGGGAATGTCTTCTTCGTCCTGCACTCAACCCACTGACCTGCTATGTAATTTCGATAAACATCCGCCATGAAAAAAGCCCCCCTGAAGTCAGATAAGACGTGCATGAAGGGAAATACAATTATGGACGACCGTTTGAATTGTAGTCAACCTGAAGCTTTGCCGGGTAGTGGGTCAATTTGATGCTGTAGCGGCGAGTTTATCTCG
>JBAVYG010000158.1:0-2836 GCA_049698675.1 Terriglobia bacterium | reverse complement strand
CTGAGCGAGAGCACATGCCGAATGAAGTTTGAGCCAATAAAACCAGCCCCGCCTGTAATGAAGATTTTCACTCGACTGTCTCCTCGGCAGCGCGTCCACTCCTGGCTCCGATGCGGACAGCCAGCTTGTTCGCGCCAGTTTGGGCAACAAAATTGTTCGCGCGCAGCAATGATTCGAAAGTCCCCGCGTCCGTCCACCATCCATCCAGGACCTCATAGGTGAGGGTACCTTCGTCGATGTAAAAGTTGTTGACGCCCGTTATCTCCAACTCACCCCTTCCCGAAGGCTTAAGCCTGTGGATCTTTTCGAATACACTTTTGTCGTAGAAGTAGATGCCGATCACTGCGTAATCGGACTTGGGAGCCTTGGGTTTCTCCTCGATGTTAACCACCCGGTTGCCACGGATTTCCGCAACTCCGAACCTCTGAGCATCGGGACTTTCTCAGATCGCGAGCAGGTGGCATTCCCAGGGGCCCGCGGACTTTAGACAATATCGGCGGGCAGTGGACAATCCGCCTGGCACAACCATTCTACGCGGCGCACCGGACCCTTATAAGCCAAAGCTCCCATGTACCCTGCTCCCGGGCGCACGCTTTCCAAAGACCAATGAGTAACAGCGTCTGGATCTCCTTTCACCTCCCAAAGCTCGGCTGGCCCATCGGGGTCAACGGATACGGAAAACTCCGATAACGGGTGCAAGAGCCCGATGCCGGTTGCTTTCAGATAGGCCTCTTTGCGAGTCCAGCAGGCGAAGAAAGCCTCCTGCCTTTTGTTCTCGCTGAGCGCGAGTATAGCCTGGACTTCACGAGCGGAAAAAACCGCCTGGCAATGTCCAGGAAGTCCGGGTGGGGGCGAACTTTCTCGATATCTACACCAATCGCGCTCCCCGATCCGACAGCAATCAATGCCAATCCGCCGGAATTCGAGACGCTGAAGCGCAAACTGCGGGAGTCATGTGGGAGGGCGATCTCTGGCTTGCCATTGTTCTCATACTGATAGCGAATCTCAGCAGGTTGTATTTCGAGGTATCCACCGAGAAGGATTCTCAGTGCGACTCGGCACTTCACGAATCGCCTGCGGTCATCCTCGAAGTAAAAGCGCGAGGCACGAGCGATTTCAACCGGGGCAAGGATGTCACGCCAATCCCTCTCGGACAACTCAGGAGAGTCAAGGCACACCCGCCAAATGTCGATGCGGTCTGAGGGAAAAGCCCATCTAATGGGCGCGGCCTGCCAAGATTCAGTCTTATGATGCATTCAATCCGCCATCCCTCCTATTTCTCTGCTGAAAGGATGCGGCGCCGCCTACGCAGATCATTGAGTATGCTGCCTTGTTTTCAACTTCCTCGAGATCTGGCCATGCATGACATCGCAAGTCTAACTGCAATGTCCGGGAGATTTGTTCAGTAAACAGCTTCTGGATCGTCCGCTGATAGGCGCTCATCTCGGCCTTTGGTCCTCCACTCTTGCCCTCAAAAAAGCGGCATCAGGATCGCCAGATAGCATCGCGTTATGCCAGCGACCCTCGAGCGGGAGGGTAATTTCAGCACGGGGTCATCTCCCCCCCATTACATCTGATGCCTCAATTTGGTACTCGCTCGCGGTCGCCCGTGAACCGTCCTGGCGATATCACTGCCGCTGCGCTATAATCACGCGCTACCATGCCAACCACCACCTACCAATCCCCCTGGATGAATGACGAGCTGCGGATGTTCCGCAAGACGGTACGCCGCTTCATTGAAGAAGAACTCGCACCGCACCAAACACGCTGGCGCCAGCAGCATCGCCCCGATGCGGAAGCCTGGACAAAGGCAGGTGCGACCGGCATCCTGCTCACCGACGTACCGGAAAAATACGGGGGAGGAGGAGGCACCTTCGCCCACGAAGCCGTGGTGACGGAAGAACTGGCTCAAGCAGGAGTCCACTTCGGCTCCGGCGTCCATAGCATCGTGGCGCACTACATCCTCGCTTACGGCAGCGAGGAACAGAAACGCAACTGGCTTTCCCGCATGGCGCGCGGCGAATTGGTGGGCACCATCGCCATGACCGAACCGGCCGCAGGATCCGACTTGCAGGGCATCAAAACCACCGCCCGCTGCGACGGCAGGGCCTTGAAGATTCGCAAAGGCACCACGCCCGAACCAATTCACCGAGACATCTACTCGACTTTAAAGGTCCGACGGATGTAATGAAACCGGTGAGATCTTGGCGCGACCTCTCTCCATAATGACGGAATGAAATGGCAACCTATTGCAAATACAGCGTCTCATCCCGCCGAGTGTGGAAGTTGGGCTGGGCTCTTTAGAGTGATTTTCTCTCACTCCCGCTGGTACAAAAAACGCCAGGCACGTCATGCGAGGTTCGTAAAGCCGATGCCGTTATAGAGGGCGCTACCAGTTTATTGAGAGATATTCCTTCAGTGCAGCGTCATCCAAGGGTTGTAAAGGCTTAAAAGTAGTCTTTACTTGGTAAGGCGTCTGGGTGGGATTCTGGATGACTGTCACGAGTTCATTCAAATGCAAACAGAAATCAGCCGGCAGTCGAGGCGGGCGTTGTTCGGTAATCGCTCGCGCCAGTTCTGCAACCCCTCGTGCGAAATCTTGGCGATGCCGAGCATATTGCTTCCTCCAGCTAGATCTCTTCACTGGTGGATATGTTCTAGGACGGGGGCCTAACCAATGAGTTATGAATGGGTAAGCCTTGGTTATCGGATACCTCTCGGCCCGAAACTTCAGTTTAGAATATCTATCGAGATGCACCGGGGCAGAATAGTTCCAAACCTCGTCGACCCTCAAAACTCCCGTATCTCCTACGATTCGCATCACGTGGTTGTGAGG
>JBAVYG010000157.1:0-2639 GCA_049698675.1 Terriglobia bacterium | reverse complement strand
CATCTGGATTTTGGTGAGCTGGGAGGCGAGGCTCTCCTTTCGTGGTGTCAGTTCAAGCACTGCCGTCGTATCGCCCTCGAGGTCTTCTTCCTTCAGGTATTTCAGTCTGTAGGACTTCTTCAATTCTCCTGTTTCCGACCCGAAGCCGAGGAGCAAGAAGTCCTCCACCAGTCCCGACTTTTGCTCGATGTTGTATTCCTGGAGCTGATTGATCTTCGGCAGGTAGATTTCCGCCTTGTTCTTCCTAAGCAGGATAACCTTGGACTCGGGCTGCTGCATTTCTATGCGGATCTCGGGAGGCTTGCCCTTGCGGAAAAAGAGACGCCCTTCCTCTGTCGACTTGTCGTTCACAAGCACAGTGACCTTGGTGTACGTGAGGTTTGCAGAAAGGCTCTTTAAGCGTTTCGCGGCGTCGTTCATGCGCGAGAGGATTTCGGAGAGATCGGGGGGGAGTTTTCCCTTGCGGGGGGATGGAGCCGCCGCGCCGGTGCGCATGGGCGAGAGAAGCCCGGCGGCTAAGAGTAGCCAGGTCAAAGTGAGTCTAAAACGCAAGGTCACTCCCCCATAAGAACAGTGACGAGTGACGAGTTCCGGAAAAGCAGTGACGAGTGATGAGGGACGAGGCCGAGGCGGCGATATCTTGCATTTCGCTGCTCACTTCTCACTGCACCTGTTCCTTTCTCGTCGCTCGTCACTTGTCACGGCCTTGCCCTTTTTTCTTGCTCGTCACTTGTCACTGCCTTCTCGTCACTGGTCACTGCCTTAGCGGCTTACCAGCACCGTGTAGCCGAGCACCACCTTGTTCTTGTCGGTGATAGGCACAATCGAAATCACGGTGAAAGGCTGGTGCAATTGCCGGCTCAAAATAATCTGGATGGCGTCCTCAGGCTTTGCAGCCGTGTATGATTCCACCAGCCTGGCGTCCACAAGGTAGCGCCATCCTTGCTTCCCATGTCCCATTTCGACGAAGCCTTGCTGATGCCGAAGGTCGGTTAATTCCAGAGTGGGACGGTCGTTGAACCAGCCCCGAGGTGACAGGAAAATGAAGGCCAGGATGGCTAAGACGAGTAGATCGTACTGCCAGGTCCCGCGCTCATACGCCCAGAAGACGGTGCGCAGGATGCCAAGTTTGATCTTTTCCCAGACCCCCCTGAACCCACCCTCCAGCCCGCCGGTCTGGGCTTGCGGCAAGGTGGGGTTGCGGAATTCCGTGCTCTGAGCCATAAACAAGCATCAACCAAGAAACAATGGGAAATGCGGGAAGAATCAATCAGAAACAATCCGCCCATCCCGCATGTGGATAATCCGGTCCGCCACCGCAGCCGCCTCCGGGTTGTGGGTGATCATCAGGATCGTTTGTCCAAAGGTTTTGTTCAGGTTTCTAATCATGTTGAGAACGGCCTGCGAATTCTCGGTATCCAGATTGCCTGTCGGCTCATCCGCCAGGAGTATCTTGGGGTCACAAATGACCGCGCGGGCAATGGCCACGCGCTGTTGTTCACCGCCGGACAGCGCATAGGGTCGATGATCAAGTTTGTCCTGGATACCGAGCATCGCGACGACCGCCTGGAAGCGGTGCGGATTGAACCCGTTACCCTCGATGTCCTGGGCGATGGCGATGTTGTTTCGCGCCGTCAGGGTGGGCAGCAAATTGAAGCGCTGAAAGACGAACCCGATCGTGTGCCGCCTAAAGCGCGTGCGGTCAGCGTCCGTCATCTTGCTGAAATCATTGCCATCCACCAACACGTGGCCGCTGGTGGGACCGGTCAAGCCGCCCAGAATGTGGAGCAGGGTGGACTTCCCGCAGCCGGACGGCCCAACCACCGCCACGAGTTCACCCTCATGCACAAGGCAATCCACACCTCGCAATGCTTGCACCTCGACTTTGCCGAGGCGGTAAACTTTCTTCAGGTCGCGAGTGGCGATTATGGCTTCCATGAAAACCAGCGTCCGTGCTTAGCAGCGGGTTTTGGCGTGCCGAGTGTCAACGGGATTTTCCGCTTCTCCAAATCCATCTTGGGCAACGACCGAATGAGGGCTGCGGACCACCGCCCGCCACGGACGCGCTCTATTCATACGCCAGCGCGTCCACAGGGTCAAGTTGGGCTGCACGCAACGCGGGATAGAACGCCCCCAGCGTGCTTCCGGCCAGCGCGAGAATGGCGGCGTAAAGGGCCCATTCCATGGTCAGTTCTATGGAAAGGGTCGGAAATGTCCCGAGGATGACCTTGCGGGCTACCGCCGCGACTCCGTACCCAACGATGATTCCAACCGCGCTGAGAAGACCTGCTTCTCGCAAAATCAATCTAATGATATACCCTTTTGAAGCCCCAAGCGACTTCAAAATCCCAATCTCCCGGGTGCGCTCGGTAATGGTTGTATACATGGACAGGAAGATGACCAGGAATCCGATCCCCACCGCGATGGCGATTATGACCGTAATGAAGGCGTTCAGAGCCGGCAAATTGTTGGATGTCATTAAAGACATGTATTCCTTCACGGGAAGGACCTGGTACTTGGGATTCAACTGGTGGATAGCATCGGAAACGTCATCGGCGTAACCGGGTTCGGTGCACTTGACGAAAAAGATGGAGGTCTTGTCCTGGACTTGAAGAAGGTCCTCTGCCGTGTTCAGGGGA
>JBAVYG010000156.1:0-2692 GCA_049698675.1 Terriglobia bacterium | reverse complement strand
GATTGCGTGCGATCGGCAGCCCCATATTTCCTAATCCAATGAATCCGACTCTCACCGTTTATTCCTCCTGGAATTGTCGTTACCTATGGCCTCGGGCCCCTCCAAAGGCGTTGCGGAACGCGCCGGGGAGCCCTCTGGCGCCGAGCGCAAATACTGCACCGGCCAAGGAAACTTCAGGCCCAGTTCGCGCGCCGCGCGTAAAGGCCAGTAAGGGTCGCGCAACAACTCGCGAGCCAAGAGCACAAGGTCGGCTTGGCCAGTGCGGATGATGTGATCGGCCTGTGCAGGCGACGTGATCATACCGACCGCGCCCGTGGCCGCTCCGGTCTCGCGACGAATGCGTTCGGCAAACGGCGTCTGGTAGCCGGCGCCGATGGGCATTCGCGCGCTCGGAACGCTACCGCCCGACGAGCAGTCGATCAGGTCCACACCCAGAGGCCTGAGCTGACGGACCAGCTCGACGGATTGCTCAATATCCCAACCGCCTTCCGCCCAGTCGGTGGCAGAAATCCGTATGAGCAACGGAAACCGCTCCGGCCACTTCTCGCGGATGGCGGCGGCGACTTCGCGAACCAAGCGCGTGCGGTTCTCGAACAACCCGCCGTAATGGTCAGTTCGCTTGTTACTGAAGGGCGAAAGGAACTGGTGGAGAAGGTAGCCATGCGCGGCGTGAATCTCCACAACTCGAAAACCAGCCTGACGCGCTCTCCCTGCGGCGTCCGCGAACCTTCTGACAACCGCGCGAATGCCGTCTTCGGTGAGCGCCTCGGGTACCGCGTAGCCTTGGTCAAACGCCATGGGGCTCGGGGCGACCGGTTGCCAGCCGCCCTCCGCCATGGGTATCGCTCCTTGCTTCTTCTCCGAGGGACGGTAGGTGCTCGCCTTACGACCGGCGTGCGCAAGCTGGATGCCCGCCACGCTTCCCTGTTCATGAATGAAGCGCGTGATGCGCACAAAGGGCTCGATATGGTCGTCACTCCAGATGCCCAGGTCCTGCGGGCTTATGCGCCCCTCGGGGACAACCGCTGACGCTTCGGTGAGCACCAGGCCCGCCCCGCCCACCGCGCGGCTGCCTAAATGAACCAAGTGCCAATCGCTCGCGAACCCATCCACGCACGAATACTGGCACATGGGGGAGACGGCGATGCGATTGCCTAAATTCACTTCCCGCAGAATGAGACGATCAAACAGGTGCGGCATTGTCAACCTCTGTCGATAGTGATATCAGAAAAACGACTCGCATTATTTTCATTGGATCAAATGAGAATACCTCTTAGCGGAGTGCTGGGGAAACCTTTTTGCCTGTCGCGAAGTGACGCAACTCTTCCAGACAAGACGCGCATGTGTGGCCGACGCGGGTAATCCCCCCTGTGGATAATTTCTTCCCACAAAAAAAGGGCTGGGGGCTAGGGGTTGGGGAAGAAGAGAAGGTAGTAAGGAGCCACCAGTACGCAGAAGGCCATGAAACCGAGACTTTGTGTTGGCGGTCTGCCTTTCCCTAGCCCCTAGCACCCAGCCCCCAGGAGGCCCGTCTTATTCATCGCGACCGGCCCTCGATTCTTGCGGAACAATGGGTAAGGTCCTCTTCTCGCCGCGGCGGATCAACGTCACGACGGCTTTGACGCCTACTTTCTCTTCGGTCAGCAATTGGTGGAGCGCGTCAATTCCTTCTACGGGACGATCATCATAGCCGACAATCACGTCTCCTTCGAGCAGGCCCGCCTTTTCAGCAGGGCTCTGTGCCTCCACGGAGACCACCAGCACACCACTTTCCACTCCGAGGCCGTTCAGCCGCACCACGCGGCGCTGGATCGCAACGTCCTGCCCGGCCACGCCGATGAAGCTGCGGCGTATCTTTCCGTCCCTGAGCAAGCGGGCGGCGACAAATTTAGCGGTGTTAATCGCAATGGCGAAACAGATGCCTTGCGCGGGAAGGATAATTGCCGTGTTGACGCCTACGACCTGCCCCTGTGAAGTGACGAGCGGGCCGCCGGAGCTTCCAGGGTTCAAGGCGGCGTCGGTTTGAATCACATTGCTGATCAGCCGACCTGAGCGGGAGCGGAGCGAGCGGCCCAGCGCGCTGACCACTCCTGCCGTAACGGTACACTGGAAACTGTAAGGGTTTCCAATGGCAATCACCAGTTGCCCCACGCGAAGCGCTTGGGAATCGCCCAGCGATGCGGGCACAAGGTTCGCGGCCTCGATTCTCACTACAGCCAAATCCGTTTCTGGGTCGTCACCGACCAAGTCGGCCTGAAAACGGCGGCCGTCGGTGAGCGTTACCTCGATCTTGCTCGCATTATGCACCACATGACTGTTGGTGAGGATGAAGCCATCGGGCGTGAAAATGAACCCCGACCCATGCGCGCGCGCCTGCTGTGGGAAACGAGGGTCCGTGGCCTGCCCCCTCTCGAAGGGCTGGTGAACTTCGAGGTTGAGGACTGAAGCACTGACCCTTTCCGCGGCTGTGATCACCGCGCGCGAATAGGCATCAAGCAGTTCGTCGTCGGAGAGCGGGGCGGCGCTGAAATCGCCCTTCCCTTGCTGCGCGGGAGTCCCGTTGGATACCCTTTCCAGAACCGCAGGCATTAATCCTCCTGTTCCAAGAGTCGGTCACTACAATCCATTAGATTCCCCTGGCGCATTTCGGTTTCAAGAGCCAAGTCGAGGAATCGAAGGGCCAGGGTCGAAA
>JBAVYG010000155.1:0-4379 GCA_049698675.1 Terriglobia bacterium | reverse complement strand
GGATAACGGCTCCTGGGACGACTCGGTGGAGGAGATTCGTGCCTGGGCAAGAGAGACCCTACCTGATCAGACTGTATTCGTCGAATACACAAGGGAAACCGCATTGCGCGGGGGCGAGCCCGATTTGGAAGCCCAACTGGACGCGGCTGAGTCACCAAATCGGCTGGTCCTCATCCGTAATGAAGAAAACTTGGGATTCACCGGCGCCAACAACGTGGTTTTCCGCTATGCCCTCAGCCGAAGAAAACGCGCAGGGTGTTTGTTCACCCTGAATAATGACGCTGTGGTCAAACCAGATACTCTAACTCATCTCGTATCAACCGGTATCGAATCAGGCGCAGGCGTCGTGGGCGCTGTGGTGATTGGTAAAGGCAGGCCAGACGCGCGATTCGAGGGGCCATTTTCGCTCCTGGGTCAATTATTCACACCTCTGCTTTCACCCCAAAGGCGGAAGCCAGACAAGCGCGAGAGATTCTGGACATCGGACATGGTGGCTGGTACTGCCATGCTTATACGAAGCGATGTTCTAGAGGAAGTACGTCGCAGCACAGGCGAATTCCTGTGCAATGAGCTGTTTATGTATTGGGATGACCAGGCGTTTTGTCTCCAAGCCCGCCGAGCAGGCTACTCATGTGTCTTTTCCAGGGATGCCACCGTCCATCACGAATGGGGCAAGCATTGGGACAAAGGATACTCGTCCTATTACTGCCAGCGGAACAAGATTCTGCTCGTGAATATGGTTTTCCCTCTCAAATGGAAATTGGTGTTTCACATGGTGAATCTCCCAATCGGCCTCGCCAAGATCGTGCACGCCACCTTACGTGGCAGGACCGCCGTCGCTAGAGCACTCCTTCTCGGTATGTGCGACGGCTATCGCGGGATTGGTGGCAAATGGAAATACCACGATCAACGAGCCGGGCAGAGGGGTTGCCCGACGGACGCTTCTGTGACGCGAGCGGTCCTTAAATGGCCGTAAGCCGAAGGCGGATTTTTGCTGGGAGCCTGGCACTTCGTTCTGGATATCGAGGAAAAGTGGCACATCCGGCTATGACTCAGAGCAGCGCGCTGAAAAAGCCCGTCACAGAGAGGGCAGAAGCCGGCTATAGCTTGCTGGGGAAAGTCGCCGAAGGCTGGAACGTCAGCCGCTGTTGGATTCGCTACTCATTTGCGGGAGCGCGAAATGGCATGCCGGGGCTGGTCGATTTTGTCCTCGGAAATCACTTCTTTGCAGCAATGCAAGTGGCAGGCGAGTTGACGGCTCTCGGCGAGATCCTTGCCACTCTGCGCCCGAAACGCGCCCTGGAGATTGGCACGTATCGCGGAGGCACGCTGCTATTCCTATGCAGGCTGGCAAGCCCGCGGGCTACGATTGTTAGCGTCGACCTGCCCAGAGGACGATTCGGCGGAGGCTACAGCAGTGCTCGCGCATGGTTCTATATGCGTTTTGCGCGCCGCAGGCAACAACTTCAACTCCTTCAGGGAGATTCTCACAGCAACGAAATGCTGGCACGCGTCAGGGCAGTTTTAGGGGCGCAAGAACTCGACTACCTGTTCATCGACGGCGACCACACGTACCGAGGCGTCAAGCGAGACTTCGAATTGTACGCACCGCTGGTTCGGAAAGGGGGTCTCATTGCGGTGCATGACATAGCGGAGCATCCTCCCACCGCAGGCTGCGAGGTTTCACGCTTCTGGAACGAGATCAAATGCCGATATCGTCACCTGGAGATGATTGAGAATCGGCAACAAGGCTGGGCTGGCATCGGGGCGTTGTACGTTGACTAAGGAAGCCGCAGGGAACCGTCGCGGACCTAATATCATGGCTAAGTCTCCGTTGGTTGCCATTAGTGTTCTGAACTGGAATGGCTGGCAAGACACCCTCGAATGCCTGCGGTCGATCCGGGCGCTCGACTATCCGCATTACCTGATGATCGTGGTTGACAACGGGTCGAGGAATGACTCCGTAGCCAGGATCAAAGAGTGGGCAATGCGAAACTTGGGTGACCTTCACGTCGTTGCTGAGTACAGCCAGACCGCGGCCCTCGCAGGTGGGGAAGACCCCCAGGAGTCCGCTCTGGAAGGGCTCCCGCTCAGCAACAAGATGGTGCTGATTTGTAACGAGGAGAACCTTGGGTACACGGGCGGAAATAATGTGGCAATTCACTACGCCCTAACCAGGAGAGAGTCTGTTGACTATGTCTTCCTTCTCAACAATGATGCTACGGTGGCCCCGGATTGCTTGAGCGAACTTGTACGAGCCGATCAGCAGGCTGATGCAGGAGTGGTGGGCGCCACTCTCTTGGACGAGACCCGGCAGAGAGTGGTAGCGGCGGGAATGAGACTAGATCATCTCTACCTGGGGGGCTTGTCGCGCCGGGCACCGCGATGGAGAGAGGGAACGGCCGACATCTTGGATTCCTTCGGGCCGATTGGCTGCGCGGTCATGCTACGCAGCGACGTTCTTCGGGCAGTGCACAAGTTGCGGGGGGAGTATCTGGAGAGCCGGCTGTTCATGTACTGGGACGAGTTGTCCCTCGGCCACGCGGTTCGACAAGTAGGCTACAAGACTATCGTGGCCAGGCGCGCCGCCGCTTGCCACAAGGTCGTGCACAGCCCGGGCGGTAAGTCTAGCCCGAAGCTCTACTACGTTGCGCGAAATAGCGTGCACGTTGCAAGAGAGATACTGCCGGCGCGCTTGAAGCTCATTTTTCACTTACTCCATATTCCGCTGGTCCTCGCACAGAGTGCTAGGAATCTGCTCCGCCAACGCCCGGACTTCGCACGAGCACTTTTGTGTGGCTTGTTCGATGGTTATCGTGGTGTATATGGTAAGTGGAAGTTTCACGACCAGGAACTCGCCAAAGCCATCAAATGAGACGACCCTGGTCGATGCCGTAATGGCACGGCCAAGGGCGAAGGCCGCGCTAGAGCCCATTTTTGCAGACGGCAATGAAAGGCTGAAGGTGAAGCCATTTCAGGAAGCCGTGAGGGATCTGCTGAACATCAAGCCTGAGCCGAAACTACCCGAAGAGGAAGGCGCGATTCAACTATAACCGGCAGCGTAGCGACCCGCAAGGAAACGATGACCCGAAGCTATGACTCAACTCGCTCTTGAAGATGCAGTCTTGACTTCCTCTTGCTCTCGCAGGACTTGGCCGTCACCGAACTCGTTGTGATCGAGGATCGCCCGCGAGGGGAAACACCTCAACAGAACCGGCGTCCGCCTCATCTGCTGGCCGGCATCGGTCTCCCCGCCTTCTTGCTCGGGGCGACCGGGCTGTTCCCGCTTATGGTATGCTGGCTGCCGGGGAGCTTTGGAGTTAATGGTTTTGGGCCCACTGGCAGCCGGCCTCTGCAGATCTACTCTCCTGCCTGCCGCATCCTTGGGTTTCAAATGCTCGCCATCAGATTTCTCGGTGAACTGCTCACCGCTCAGAACATCCGGAAAGAACACAGGTACAGCATTGCAGACCTTACTCCATACTTCATCCCCTCAGGAGAACGTGAGATGAACAATTCGACACAACTCAATGCGCAAGACTTCAGACGAAAAGGGCGAAAAAAGGAAAGAAGGAAGCAAATGAACGTCCCGACACCACCCAGTACACGAGACGACAATCTCGCCGAACGGAGGCGCCTGGACTTCATATTGATTGCCGTGACCGCAGGGGCCGTGCTCGGCTTGATTCTCTTGGCCCGACCCTTTTACGGTGCAAACGACGTGTCGCGATGGGCGACGATCTACAGCCTCGCGGAGCGAGGGACCTACAAGATCGATGAAACACCCTGGAGTACGACCGACAAGGTCCGGCTCAACGGCCACTACTATTCTGAAAAGCCTCCCCTGTTGCCGACTTTGCTCGCCGGCGAGTACCTACTCCTGAAGAAACTGAGCTTTGGCCGGCTGAGTTTTCGCAGTAGCCCACAAAGCGTCGTCCGCGTTATCGTGGCCTCAATAAACCTCGTGCCGCTGGTCATCTTTCTGGGTCTCTTCTCGCGCCTCCTCGACCGGCTTGCCCCTGACCCCTGGATCCGGGCTTACGCCATGGCGGCGGCAGGGCTGGGAACATTCTTGACCGGTTTCAGCATGACGCTGAACAACCACACCATCACAGCCTTCAGCTCGTTCTTCGCGCTCTATCCAGCTTTCCTGATCTGGTGCGAGGGAAAGCGCGGCGGGCGGCTTTTTGCAGCGGCAGGGTTCTTTGCAGGATTTGCGGCGGTGAACGACTACCCGGCCCTTGCCTTCCTGGTGGCGCTGGGCGCCGGCCTGGCCTGGAAGGCGCGGCGGCAGACTTTAATCTGGTTTCTTCCCTTTGCGTTGCTCCCTCTAGCAGGCCATTTCTGGACGAACTACCTGGTTACCGGAGGCCTTCTAC
>JBAVYG010000154.1:0-13488 GCA_049698675.1 Terriglobia bacterium | reverse complement strand
TCAACGTGACCTTCTTACCCACGGCCACCGGCACGCTCACCGGCACGCTGACCATCACCGACAACAGCAACGGGGTGGCGAGTAGCACGCAAAGTGTCACTCTCAGCGGGACGGGTCAGGATTTCAGTTTCGCCGCAGCCTCCGGTTCTCCCACCTCGGTGACTGTCGCGCCCGGTTCACCCGCAAGCTACACTTTAAGTGTGGGCGGTGAAGGGGGATTCAACCAAAGTGTGAGCTTCACCTGTACCGGGGCTCCCTCCGAGGCCACCTGCACGGTTTCGCCGAACACGCTGGCCCCGGGCAGTTCTGCAACGAATATCGCGGTCAGCGTCACAACGACTGCACCTTCGCTCAACGCGCCACGCTTTCGACCACTTCCCCCGGTCCCACCCCTTTCGCCAAGCCTAAGAGGTCTGTTGATGCTCGCCTTGGTTCTTGCGCTGATGGCATGGGCCATCGGGCGCCGGAACCCACTCGGCGTGAGTCGATGGCGGTCCACGCTGGTCCCGCTCGCCGCGAGATTGTTGCTGACTCTAGCGCTGGCAGGATGTGGCGGTGGAGGAGGCAGTAGCAATGTTACGCATAACTCCGGAACACCCGCCGGAACCTACACGCTGACGGTAACGGGCAGCGCGGGTTCGGGCTCTGCCACCCTGAGCCATAGTGTGACCCTTATGTTGAACGTGAGTTAGTCAAAACAAGACGCTGATCTCTGCGCCCTCTGGCTCTTGGGGAGGGCCGTAAGGACGGCTCTCTGAGCGCGGAATCTAGTGTTCTCGCGAAGGGCAAGACAGGCACCAAACTGCCCGAAATCGGCCAATGGCTGGTTGAGATCGGCCACAGTCCATTCCCGTCCTCCGGCGTGCAACGTACACCAGCACTAACCCGCACAAAAAACAGGTGATAGATTTCCGGCTGGGAGCCTTGATTGGCAACGCGCTTGCCTCCCTCCAAGTTGGAATTACTGGTGGTGCTCGAAGCACGGACGTGTGCCATGAAAAGACGATGCCTGTTGAAAGCCATTCCTCGTTGCCCGTCAGCGGTTCTTTTCGCTGGCTTCTTGTGGGCTGCGGCTATAGCCTGCGCGGGTCCAGACCAGGCTCAGACATCCACCAAGCCGGACGCTGCCACGCCCCCGCTGACTGAAGTCCACGCAGCGCAGAACACGCCGAAGAAGAAGCTCGCCAAATCGGCCGCGTGGCATCACTTCGGCGAGAGCGATAGCGCCTCCGTGGCGGGGCAAAGTCAACCGGGCGTCTGGCATCCCTTTGGTCCGAGCCATGGCATGCCGAAGGTTGGTCCCGGGGAAACGGCTCCCCAGCCAAACTTCGGCGCGAACCGCATGGCCGATTTGGAAAGGCAGATGTGGGCGCTCGTCAACCACGAGCGTTTGGATCCCGAGACCTCCGCCGAGACTGGTGGCCGAGCGCTGCCCCTCAGGTGGAACGAGAACTTGGCTGCGGTGGCGCGAGTGCATTCCCGCAACATGCTCGAGCAAGGGTTCTTTGACCATGTTGACCCGGAGGGCAGGACCCTTTCGACGCGAATAAACGAGGCCGGGATTCCCTGGCGGGCTGCGGGAGAGAATATTGCCATCGACGGAACCGTCCTGGGCGCGGAAGCCGCATTTATGAACGAGCCCCGTTTCCAACGCAATCATCGGTCCAACATCTTGAACGCGAATTACACTGACGTGGGAATTGGGATCGTGCGAGGGCCGGATGGTAGCCTTTACGTCACGCAAGATTTCGTTGCGATTCCGCCCCGGCCTGCACCTGGGACTCCGGAGTCGGGCCGCGGGCGGGGGAGTGGAGGCCAGCTGCGAGCTGAAAGGCCCGGAAACAGGCCAAAACTCACCCTGACCCTGGTACGATAATCCAGGGGCCCTCAGGGACTTCCAGCAAGTTGCTCCCCGCATGGAGGGGAATTCCAGGAGCAAGTTGCTCATCCCTGAGCTAAGGAACTCAAAAAGGAGGAACTGAAAAATGCTGAACGGAAGGATGAGAAAGACAAAATTAACGATTCGGTGGGTTGCCGCTTCTTGCGCACTCTTTATTGCCGCGGAGCTATTCACTGCTGCGTTGTTGGCGCAAGCGCCGCTGCCGCAGGCGCCGCCGGGACAGGCGCAAGCGCCCCCATACTATCCGCCGCAGGAGTTACAGAGGTTGCTGTCCCCCATTGCCCTGTATCCTGATCCCTTGCTCGCCCAGATTCTCACCGCGTCGACCTTTCCTAACGACATTCCCGACGCCGCTCAGTGGGCGGACCAGCACCATTACCTTGCCGGCGACGCCTTGGCCCAAGCCATCGCGGCCGACCAACTACCCTGGGACCCAAGCGTGCAGGCGCTCCTACCTTTTCCTTAGGTCCTCGATATGATGGCTTCCGACATGGGCTGGACGCAGGAACTGGGTGATGCCGTCCTGGCGCAGCGCCCCGATGTGATGGACGCGGTACAGAGATTGCGCAGGGAAGCCGCGGAATATGGCTATCTGAGAACGAATCCGTCGATTATCGTGGGGATGGGGCCGTACATTACTATCATGCCGGCGAACCCTGCGTTCATCGTGGTGCCCTCCTACAGTCCCGCCATCGTGTTTGCAGCTCCCCGGATCGGGTTCGCCGTGGGCGGCGCGATCCGCTTCGGTTTTGGCGTCGCTATGGGTCTCGCGTTTCGTCCTTGGGGATGGGGCCTGTCCCGCTTCGACTGGGGCCGTCACGCTGTCATCGTCAATAACGCGCCTTGGGGCAGGACTTGGGCGAATCGCGCTACCTACGTGCATCCGTACAGCGTCCGGCGCTTCGCGGCATCGGCGCCTCGCCCGCCGGAACGGCATGAACTGGTAAAACGGTCGCCCGCCGAACGGGAAAATGCCAAAGCAGGCCATGCCGTAAAGGAAGAACACGCCAAAGCTCCTAAGCCCGAGAACAAACGCGATGAACACCGCTGAGAACTTCGTGTTCGCTCCTGGACGTTCGCCACGGCGCGGGGGGGGTGGATTAGGGGGCGAATACAAGATTCGCCCCTACAGTGCGCCGACCCGCGTGGGGACGGTCCTTCACGCTTTACCCTTCACCCTTCACTGGTCGCCGCCGCGCGTGGGGATGGTCCGCCCTTCCGCCGCTAGCCCCGGGCACCCATTTCGGGTGACAAACGTGGCCCGGCTCCTGTATCCTCTCGGGGATGAAAGAAGTGGCGGAATTGCTCAACGCGATGCGCGACGCTGGCGTGATTAGCGAATACGCATTGTTCGGCGCGATTGCGCAGATGATGTACACCGAGCCCGTGGCCACGCTGGACGCCGATGTCCTGGTGGCCGTGCCGTCGCCGCAAACATTGGAGCTCTTGAAATCAATCTACGAATTTTGTGCTGTCAGAGGACACCAGCCAGAGGGCGAAGCCATTCGCGTCGGCGCATGGCCAGTGCAATTCGTCCCGGTGTTCAGCCGGCTCACGCAAGAAGCGCTGGAAGAAGCGGGGTCCGCCGACTTCGAAGGCATACCCTTGCGCGTGGTACGCGCTGACCACTTGGCAGTGATCGCGCTGAGTGTCGGCCGAGCTAAAGATTTTGCGCGGATTCTTGGCTTGCTGGAATCAAGCAGCGTCAGCCGCGAGCAAGTGGCGCGGCTGGCCGCTCGGCACGGATTGGCGGATGCGTGGACGCGGTTCGAGGCAAGGTTCCTGAATGACTGAAACGCGCAAACTGTTGGAGCGCCAAGCCGCATGGCAAAAACGGCGCGTGGCGCTGACCTGGCCTGAGAAAGTTCACATGGCCGAAGCCGTTCGCGAGTCCGCGGCACAACTCAGCCGGGCTCGGTCGCCGATGACAAGCGGTGTTTCAGCGTCGAGACGCCCTGGGACTGGTTAAGTCACGACCCGCCAAGCCAAGAACGACAACTGAAACCACAAAAGTGCTTTCACGGCTCCGCTTAGGAGGGCAAGCCAATACCCTTCTCCGGAGCTATGAGGATGAGGGTATCCCGTCCCGCCGGAGGTAAGTCCGGACCGGAGAGCGGAAAGGGACTCTGCCCTACTTGACAGGAAGCAGCGGATAGGCTAGGATGGTAGGTGGAGTTGAGGCAATGCTGGATGCTGAATTGTGAAGTGTGAATAGTAAATATGAATTGCGAGTTGCCCCTTTGCTTCTCGTCAGCGCCGACTGCCTACTGCCCATTGCTGACTGCCGACTGCCTACTGCATTTAAGGGAGGCGGGATGGAGACGGCTCTTGGCGGGCGTGGCAGCCGCAGACAAGATGTCACCGCCAGCAGGCAAAGAAAGGACCTGTGAGTTTAAAAAGTGAACGAACAAGGCGGGTATGTCTATGAAAACAAAGGGTCGGCTTTCCACGGGCGGTCACAAAGCGGGAATGTTATAGAAAACAAAGGTAGTTACGCGTTGCAGGCGGGAATGTTGTTGAAGCCAAAGGTATTTAGTAGGTGGTAGGTGGGGAAGAAGGACTGGGTGCAGGTGTCGGGTGTCTGGCAGGAGGTAGGTGGTAGTGGGGAAGGAGGACTGGGTGCGGGTGCCGAGTGTCAGGCGCCAGGTCACGAGCGCGGGGGCTGGGCATGGCTGAATCCTGAATTGTGAATTCTGAAGTGTGAATATGGATTGTGAGTTGCCTCCTTACTTCTCGCCACCGCCGACTGCCCAGTGCCTACTGCCTACTGCATTTGAGCGAGGCGGGGTGGAGAGGGGGCTTCGCAGGGTTAGTTGGTGGACCTGGAGAGGTTCGAACTCTCGACCTCATGACTGCCAGGAAACGTACTACTTTTCATTCTATCTGTCCCCGCTCATATTTTACATGGCTTTACACCAATTCGGGGCGTCTGCTTTCGCTCAAAGTAGACCTGCTATCGGGTCAGCAAATCGAATTCTGGAACACTTTTGGAACATTTAGTTTGGGCATTGCTTCGAATCCACCCAAAGCGTTCCCGATGAACCGTGAGCGCTTTGGGGCGAACAGGAACGGTTCGATGGCATTACCCAGATTGTAGGGTAAGGCTCTATAGAGGCGTGGTAAGGGATTTTCAACGGCGCTTACGGCAGATAGTACGGTGCCTCAGTTCGGTCACTGAGACTGGGATCAGTGCCACGCTTATAGAGAATACAAAACCTACTTCACCACCGCACGTGTGTTCAACTCATGTGCAACAACTGCGGCCGGCCGGTGGCGGAAAACTGAGCTAGCTACTCTCAGGGGCCGCTTGCGCTCAAATCGTGCCGCTGAGCAGCGTGTGCACTACTCTCTGGACAGCCAAGCGGACAGCCAAGCGGATTGCCTTCAGGGGCACGCTGGTGTACGTTATTGATTGATGCGAAGGCGGAAGACAGGAATCTCGTCTGAAGTGCGATCCCTAAGTGTTGATAGGTCAAGCCGTTCGGTTGCTCCAAAGTGGCCGCAAGGGACGTGCCTGCACTTTGCGTTTCTGCGCGTGCTTTGGCTAGCCATTGCGGGGGCAACGCTTGTGGTTACCCCAGGGCGATCACAAGGGCCGCCAATACACCCCAAGGTTCAACAAGCCAAGGAGACCCTGAGCCATGCCGCAGCAGACTTCAAAGCGGGGCGGATCGAGGAGGCGCTTCTGAATTGTCGGAAAGCCTTAGATCTTAATTCTCAGGCTGCGGACGCTTATTTCCTGTTGGGAATGATCCAGGATCGCAAAGGGGCGCACGAGGAGGCCCGTCAGGCGATACTCCACTCCGTGAAACTGGATCCCTCCGTCGCGGCGGTCCATATTTATCTTGGGCGCATGTATCTTCGATCGAGCGAGCCCGAGATGGCTGGCGCGGAGTTTCGAGCGGCGATTCGTCTCGGCGACAACGCCTCCGTTGATGCCCACTACGGATTGGGACTGGCGCTGAACGCTCAATCAGAATACGACGAGGCGCTTCCTAATCTGAGAGCGGCGGTGGAGGTGCGGCCCGCGGATGCAGCCAGGCTGTTCGCCCTGGGGCAGTGCGAGGTCGAACTCGCCCGGCGCGAGGATGTTCGAATCCTGGAGCAACTTGAGAGCTTGCCCGAGGGCCGAACGACCGTCCCCAACGACAGGTATCTGTCTGCCATCACGCACTTGGAGAAGGCGCTGGCATCCTCGCCTTCGGAGGATCTTTCCCGCTCGGTTCAAATGGACTTGGCCGTTGCTTACTCGCATAGCGGCAGAGACAACGAAGCAGCCGCCATTTTCGAGAAGCAGCTTAGGTTCTGGCCCGAGTCCGCTCAGCTTCATTTCAATCTGGGCGTGGTCTACGGCCACCTTCAGCGGTACTCGGAAGCCGTGGCGGAGTTTCAGCAGACGCTCAAGCTTCAACCGGGGGATGACAACGCGCGCCTTGCCATCGCGCATGTCTACTTGAGCTATGGCCGGTTCAAGGACGCCATCCCGTATCTCGAAAGCTACATTCAACACAAGCCCAACTATGCTCATGCATACCAGTTGCTCGGGCGGGCTTATCGAAGGCAAGGGCAATATTCGGAAGCAATCGGAGTATTGCTCAAGGGAGTGCGGCTAGACCCGGAAAGCTATGAGGCCCGCTACGATCTTGGAGCCAGCCTGGCGCGGTTGGGAGAGACCGACAAGGCAATCGAACAGTTGCAGGAGGCGAAGAAGCTGAAGCCGGATGGATCTGAGGCCACCTATGAGCTTGGCTTGCTGCTGATGAAAAAGAACGCGCAGCAGGCCGCACGAGGTGAGCTCGAAAAGTTCGGACAACTCAGGGAGCAAATCGACCAGAGAATGAGGGCCGGAGTTCCGAATAACCAAGCCAATGAGTTGATGGAACAAGGGCGAGTGCGCGAGGCTGTTGAGGCCTACAAGGAAGCTATCAAATTGGATCCGGAAAACGCCCCGTTCCATTACAACCTTGCCTTGGCCCTGGAAAGGCTTGGCGATCACCAAGGGGAGCAACGAGCGCTTCAGGATGCGATCAAAGTCGATCCCCACTTTGCGCAAGCCCATAATCAATTGGGCCTGAGTTACATGGCGGTCGACCAACTGCCCGCTGCGGAGGGAGAATTCAAGAAAGCGCTCGATCTCAAACCGGAGTTTGCCGAAGCAGAGAACAACCTAGGCGTTTTGTACGCTCGGCTGGGGAAGAACGATGAGGCGATGCGGCTCTTCCAAAAAGCCACGGAGCACAGCCCGCAATATGTTGACGCACTCGCCAATCTGGGCCTGGCTCTCGCCGACCAGGGGAAATACGACGAAGCCCGGCGCGAACTCCAACGGGCCGTTGCTGCCTCGTCTGAAAATCCCGCGGCATACACTGCCCTCGGATTGATGGCGGAGACAACCGGACGAGACGAAGAAGCTCTTCACTTGTTCAAGAAAGCTGTCGAACTACAACCGAACTCTCCTGAATCCCGCCTGAACCTGGGCAACGCACTCGCGGAACAATTCAATCTGGAGGGGGCAGCGAAAGAGTTCGCCGAGGCTGTGCGCTTGGCTCCAGAGTCTGCCTTGGCACATTACAACGAGGGACGCGTGTTGTACGATTCAGGGAAGCCTCAGGAAGCCGCAGCCGAACTGGAGACCGCTTGCCGACTCGCGCCGGATGATCCCAGCGCGCTGTACGTGCTCGCGTTGGCCGAAGCGCAAATAAGTAACCTTTCTCGCGCGGCGGAAGTGCTCACCAAGCTGGTCCAGTTGGACCCGCGTGATTCGGACGCTCATTATCTGCTCGGCCAAGTCTTGCTGCGCCTCGGCAAAACACAGGAGGCTGTTGAGCACTGGGAAACTGCTGCGGATTCGAACCCAAACAGCCTGAGGGTCCTCCATGACTTGGCCGATCTGCTTGGCAGGGTGGGGAGCCCGCAAGCGAGCGTGTATGCCGATCGGTTCGATTCATTGCAGAAGAGCCAGCGTCTCACCGACCCGGTCCTTCAATTTGATGATTTCGGCATGGAGGCCGCAAAGTCCCGGAACTGGCCTGAGGCTGTGGTGCAATTTAAAGAAGCGCTTCGGCTTTGTGGGGATTGCGCCTCGAGTGCTGACCTTCACCGCGAACTTGGGCTCGTTTACTCTCACCAGGGGGCAATCGAAAGTGGAGAGGGCGAACTGCGCAAGGCGGTGAAACTGAATCCGAAAGATTCTGTTGCGACTAAAGCTCTGCAGTCCCTCGAGATCATCAGGAACCAGCACCTGTGAATCCAGTGCACCCTCGGGCCGTCACTGACCAAGCCGTTTAACCTTACCTCAGGCGACCTGACCGCTGCCCCTTTCACCTTCCGAACTGCCCATTCAGTTACCCACATTCCGGCACTGGGCCAAGCCGGTTTATCCGGGAGTGCTGGCCCTGGGGGGCGCGCTCATAGCGCCGCTGGCTTTACCGATGTTCCCGGTGGAGACGTTAGTCAAGTATGAGGATTGTATCGGCATCCATCCCCGGTCCAGCGACCGAGGTGATGATCATATGAGGATCACGCAGATTCTCGCCGACCGGCTTGGTTGGCCGGAAATGACGGAGGAGGTGGTCCAAATCTATAACCGGCTCTCACCCGAAGAAAAAGCGGAGTGCGCGTTCGCAGTCGATTGATTGGCCGCCGCACCCAACTGGGCAACCAGATTCGAGGGCCACTCGCTGAGTCTGGCATCGTGTTGCCTCTCCATCTCAGCCAAGTGCATAAGGCGCTTCCTCAAATCATCGAAGAACAGAACTGCGCTGGGTGGCGTTTCGGCCAGTCTGGCTGATGTTCGTGTTAGTTCCTTCGACGGGAGTGGCTTCCGCGTCGATATTCCACCCATTCACTTCTAACCTCAGATGACCAGCGTTGGTGACCGCACTATAGTGAGCGACGACGGCCCGCGACTCCCCAGGCATTAGAGAGAAATAGTTGTCCTGCCAAAGAACAGGGAGAATCTCTTCTCCGCTCTTTTCGTCGACGATTGAGAGGTGAATCTGGAACGCTAGGTTCCTAGACGGGTTGTGTATTTGAGCACGAACGTCTTCACCTTCTGGCTGGCGACGAGCGAATGCGGCCGCATCCAGATGAACCTTTGGCAATTGGCTCAGCATCGAAAGGTCCTCATAGCTCGTCACCCCGGTATAGTATGGATGCTCTTTTTCGTGCTCCACCGACCAGTCGTATGTAGATAACTTCTTCGGTAGCCAGTAAAAATTCGTGCTCAGGACTCGGTGAGTCTTGTCCAGTAGCGTCAATCGGACGAAATACACACCGGTGTCTATGTTTTCACCTGGAATGTTAAAGAGCCTCTGCACGCTATCTGCAGGAGACGCTAGGTGAACCTTCCGGAAGAATAATCGCCGCAAGTTGAAGTCGTCCATTGATGCTTCGGCTGTCAAATCGCTGAAATCTTGGTTCACGCTGTTGACAACGACTACACTGCGGTCGTCGTACGAATACTGGATGTGCAATGGCTCGCAGGCCTTTTTCGTACCGAAGTATCCTGCCGCGGGCTGAAGGTAATAGTCGTACAGGTGCCAAATCACAGAAGGCCAAGCATTATTCAGCATCCATTGAATGACCCCCGTTGATACATATTTATTCCGACCATAGGCTTCGAACATCGCTCTTTCGCCGTCGTAGGCCATGGCCTGTGATTTCGAGATGTAATCATCCAATCCCTTAGGAGCCCCATAAATGGCGTCCATCGAAGAGTTGAAGTGCTCGAGGTTCCCGTTCAGGTTCCCTGCACCCGAATGCAAATTCCAAAGGCGGTCGATCGGCCAGAGATGTTCTTCGGGAAGGAACTTCTTTAGACTGCTTTTCACGGGAATTGCGGCGCCAGGACTGGTCTCCGTATTGAAACCGAATGCTCCACCAAAATGGTCATCATCGATCAGCCAGTATCCGGGAGGAACATAATCATACGGTCCTGTCATTTTGACCCCGGAGGGACCGCTTACAGACGTTGGCTTGGAGCTGGCCGAAGAGATAAAGGGATTGGGCCAGCCGGCTTCAACCAGGATCTTTCGGTAGGCTTCTTCAACGGGAGGTGGGGGTGGATTGTCGCTGCCGTTCATCCATAAAGCCAAGCTTGCATGGTGTCTCAGCCGGAGGATTTGCGTTCGCAAAGATTCGGTGGCAATAGTGAAATCGTTGGGTTGCCAAGAACTCCAATGCTCCCATTGGTCGCAGCAGCACCATCCCGCGAGAACCAAGATTCCCATCTTGTCGGCAAGATCGAAGAACTCGTCTCCTTCTAGCTTTCCTTCCAGTCGAATGGCATTCAAGTGCATATCCTGTACGTATCGCAATTCTGCCCGAAGCCGGTCCTCCGAAGTGCGTAAGAGCATTTCCGGAGACCAACCCGCCCCCCGTATTAATATTGGTTGACGATTTACCCGAATTAACAACGGCCGCTTGTCGGTCTTGATTCTGGTGAAATCACCATTGTTGTCGTACAGCTCGCCCATCCGGGGCGACGCGCCATACAGCTCTCCCGTGATTTCCCGTATTCCGAAGCTCACGGTCTGAGAGTCGGACACCGCACCTGAAGACTCGAACTTCACCGACAGCAGATGAAGCTTCTGAGCACCTAAACCCGCAGGCCACCACAGTTCTGGATGATCAATCTTCAGCCGAGGGAAATCATCGGAAGTGAACGTCACTGAGCGCACCTCTCTTGGCGAGAGTGTGACTTTCTTCTCGAATGTAACCGTCTCAAACTCTCCACGGAGCATCCCCTCGACAGATGAATCCGTGTCGTTGTGCAATTCCGTTCGTACAGTCAGGTCTGCACGCTGCAGCGAATCGCCTGGGAAATGTGTGACCACTTCGGGATAACGTACCCGAACCGGCCCGCTTGCCATGAGATAGACATCACGCCAGAGACCCATGTCTTTGTCCGGCGGAGTCGGATTCCAGTCAACAAAGTTAATCGCCAGGTCCTTGGCTGTCGGAGCAAACACCTCAACCGCGAGCACGTTCCTCCGGTCCTGGTCAATGAGAGGAGTCGCATCCAGTTCAAAGATCCTGTACGCGCCTGCGACATCGTTCGCATCTGCAAGTTTTCTTCCATTCAGCCAAACATTAGCCTTGTAGTTGATCCCGTTAAAATGTAGCCACACTCTTCGGCCCCTGAAATCCTGCGGTAGCTGGAATTCAGTTCGATACCACCACGAACATGCGTAAGGACTGCCATTCGGCTCACCGGCTCGATATTCCACACCCGGCAGCTTGCGCAAGTTGTCACCGAAGTAGATGTCTTTGAATTCTCCGTCTGCGACTTGAGCGGCCAATACGGTCGATGGAACTGTTGTTTTGTACCAGTGGTCTGGTGAGAATTGCGACGTGGACAGGACTTCAGCGGGTTCATTAACTTTGCACGAGCTCTGCAAGAACCAATTCTCTCGCAGATCCACTCGATTCCTTGCCTCCCCTTGGCCCGGAGTCGACAAAGCCAGAAATGACAAAGAAGTCATTACTACCCACCAAGTCTTCTTGCAAGATATCAAGCCCTTAGCCGTCATCATTTTTCCCTCCGGAACTATTGATCACTCTTGACCGAATGAAACTCGGACGCTGGCGCGGCCGGGTTCGCAACTCTGGGTGCTGGTTGCTGACATCGGGAACGAGAGTCGTCTCGTAAGGCCACCATTCTATCGCTGTCGCCCCAGAAAGCAGTGGCGAGAACTGCGCGGGGCAAGAGTAAGTCCTTTAGGCTGCCATGCTGGTCATGAGTGCCAGTTCTCAGTGGACGCAGGTCCCGCCGAGAATGGCCAGTCCCGCCTCTTGTTGGCCAGAATGAGATACACACAAACGCCGGCGACGAGCGTCGCGAGTGCGTATGTTATGAACGTCCAGCCCCCGGGCTGTGACAGCGGACTGCAGAATACGTAGAGCCACCCCAGTAGTGCCAGTAGCGCTGGAACGGGGTAAAGCCACATCTTGAAAGGTCTTTGAGCGTCCGAATACCGCTTTCGAAAGAGAAATAACCCGATGATTTGGCCAACGAACTGAATGAGGAGCCGGGCCAGGATCAGCGCCGTAATGATCTGTGCTAATTCAAAGAAGCTTGCGATGATCGCCAGAGCTCCGATCAGGACAAGTGACCGATGAGGGAACTCGCCCGTCGGGTGCAGGACTCCGAACCAACGAAAGAAAGCACCGTCCAGGGCCGCGGCATAAGGGATCCGAGAATAACCCAGCATCAGCGCAAAGACACAAGCAAACGAGGTAATGAGTATCAGAATCGTGATAGCTACTGCCGCCCATTGACCGTAGACCCGCGCCATGAATACCGAGGCTACGGCGTTATAAGCGGGAGAACCTTTGTTCACCATTTCTTTCCACGGAACTACGGAAATGAAGCTGAACGAAACAATGAAGTCAATGGCGCTCACGGCGAGAATCGACAGGATTACAGCAAAGGGGATTGTTCGCGAAGGGTTTCTAACCTCTCCTCCCAAGTAGCAGACCTGGTTGTACCCAAGGTAATTGTAAATAACCAGAACTGTTCCGTTCCCAAGCCCGGCGAGAAAGGCCAGATTCAGAACGAAAGCTCGAGGCGGAAAGTCCAAGGCTAGCCCGAGATTCATTTTGGCAAGCCCCGTAACGATGATCCAGCCGGTAGTGACGAGAGTTGCGATCCAAAGGACCATCATGAGCCGGGCTACAGCATGAATCTTCCGATATAGCGCGAATACGACGAGCGCGGAAATGCCTGCCGCCATCAATTTGATCAGCCATCGGTGGATGAGCAGCACCTTCCATAGGTAGCTGACGTACTGCACCATACCGATGCTTGCCGAGGCGATTTCAAGTGTCCCGCTGAAAAGTAACTGCCATACAAACAGCCATGCCATAAGCTTCCCCAGACGCTCACGACCAAAGCTGTCCCGAAGGAAAACATAGGATCCTCCTGACCCAGGTAGGGCTGCCCCGAGTTCTGAAACCACGAGGCCATCACACACGGCGAGTCCTGCTCCCACAAGCCAGCTCAGTAACGACTGAGGACCGCCCAAAGTGGCGATGATCGGAGGGACGGTGATAAAAATCCCGATCCCGATCATGTTGGACATATTGATGGAAGTGGCGTTAAGGATCCCTAGCTCTCGCCTGAACTGGGTTTTTGTAGAGCTCTGCTCGACAGGCAAAGCGTTCTCGTCTGCTGTTGTGCTCAAGCTACCCCTCCGCATCAAATCCGAACGGTTCACGACGTCCAGCGAGGCGCTGAGTCGGATTGCAAAGTCATCGATCGAATGCTGCTGTTGAAACCAAGAAACGCCGGTCAGCGATGGGATGTTACCCCGGCGTCCGATTCCCAACCGGCCAAAGGCGGGGAGCATCACCACTGGAGTAGCTCCTGCAGATTGCGTGACCGGTACCGCAAAACGGTATACACTAGCAAAACCGTTCGCGGAATGCAATCGGCAAAATCTCGGTGACGTTAATCCTTTAGGCAAAGAGCGAAAGGGTACAGCTTCTGTTGCGAGAGCACCGAAATCTGCCAAGGCAAAAGAGGCTTACGCCCTAAGCACGGCTAAGGGGCGAAGCGATTACTCAGCAGCGGATGGAACAGTACT
>JBAVYG010000153.1:0-4453 GCA_049698675.1 Terriglobia bacterium | reverse complement strand
TCTTTGGCCGCCATAGTGCCGGTATTCATGGCCACGCCGACGTCGGCCTGCGCCAGCGCCGGCGCGTCGTTGGTGCCGTCTCCGGTCATGGCGACCATGCGCCCGCCCGCCTGTTCTTTGCGGATATACTTGAGCTTGTCTTCGGGTGTGGCTTGCGCAAGAAAATCGTCCACCCCTGCCTCAGCAGCGATCGCCGCAGCGGTTAGCGGGTTGTCGCCGGTAATCATCACGGAGCGGATGCCCATGGCGCGGAGTTGGACGAGACGGTTCTTCATGCCCCCTTTGACGATGTCCTTGAGGTGCACAACCCCTAACATCCGCGCGCCATCCGCCACCGCCAGGGGGGTGCCTCCGGTGCGGGAGATGCGGTCAGAGATTGCCATGAAGTCGCTGGGCACTTGGCCCCCCTGCTCCTTGACGAAGTTAAGGATGGCGTCGGTGGCGCCTTTGCGCAGGCAACGCCCGTCCAGATTGACCCCGCTCATGCGACTATAGGCAGAGAAGGGGATGAAATGTGCCTCCGGCTCGGCTACTTGTCTGCCGCGCAACTGGAACTTCTGCTTCGCCAACACGGTGATGGAGCGTCCTTCCGGTGTTTCGTCAGCCAGGCTCGACAATTGCGCGGCGTCCGCAAGCTCCGCTTCGGTCACGCCTTTGACCGGAATGAATTCCACCGCCTGGCGGTTGCCGAGAGTAATGGTCCCCGTCTTGTCCAGCAAGAGCGTATCGACATCGCCCGAGGCTTCCACCGCTTTGCCGCTCATGGCCAAGACGTTGTGCTGCATGACGCGGTCCATGCCCGCGATCCCAATGGCGGAGAGTAGCCCGCCGATAGTGGTCGGGATCAGGCAGACCAACAGGGAAACCAACACTGCCACGGTCGGCGCCGTCCCGGCTCCGGCGGAGGTGATGCTATAGATCGCAAACGGCTGGAGGGTCGCAACGGCGAACAAAAAGATGAGCGTCAAGCCGGCAATCAGAATGTTCAGCGCGATCTCGTTGGGGGTTTTCTGGCGCTCGGCGCCCTCCACCAGCGCGATCATCCGGTCCAGAAACGTTTCACCCGGGTTGGAAGTAATCTTGATCTTGATCTGGTCGGAGAGGACTTTGGTTCCACCCGTGACCGCACTTCGGTCGCCCCCCGACTCGCGAATCACCGGGGCGCTTTCGCCGGTGATCACAGACTCGTCCACGGTCGCGATGCCCTCGATCACCTCGCCGTCCCCGGGGATAATGTCTCCCACTTCACAGAGGACGAAGTCTCCGGCGCGAAGCTTCGAAGCCGGCACAGCTTCCATCTTATCCTTGGCCACAATGCGCTTGGCGATCGATTCGGACCTTGTCTTGCGCAACGTATCAGCCTGCGCCTTACCGCGCGCTTCCGCCATAGCCTCGGCAAAGTTGGCGAAAAGAACGGTGAACCAAAGCCACAAATCTATTTGGAGCTCGAACCCTAAGCTTGGCGCTCGGATGAAAATGTCACGAACCAAGAAAACTCCAGTCAGCGCTGCGCCCACTTCCACCACAAAAATCACAGGGTTTTTCACGAGCGTGAAAGGATTCAGCTTTTTGAACGAGTCCTTCAGGGCGCGCCCTACAAGCTCTGGATCGAACAAGGGACGCGCGCGCACGAGTTTCTTCGGAATGAGTGTGGTCAGATCGTCGATCAGAGGAGGTGTCGCGAACGTTGCCATGTATTAGCTCCAGAAAGAGAGCATCAGCGAGGAAAACAGTTTCCCCTGATGCATGAGCAAATGCTCGACCAGTGGACCCAGCGCCAACGCCGGAAAGAACGTCAAGGCGCCAATGACAATCACGGTCCCTACCAAGAGTCCTATAAAAAGCGCACCATGCGTCGGGAAGGTGCCACTTGAAGAAGGCACCCTCTTCTTAACCGCCAAGCTGCCGGCGATAGCCAGAACCGGGATAATGAACGCGAATCGTCCCAGCACCATTGCCAGGCCCAAGGTGAGGTTGTACCAGGGTGTGTTTGCGTTGAGCCCGGCAAAGGCGCTGCCATTGTTCTCCGGGGTACTCGAGTACGCGTACAAGAGTTCACTGAAACCGTGCGGGCCAGAGTTGCTGAGATTAGCGATCGCCGGACCGGGCGGGTTCCAGTAGCCGTTCTTTTCGAAATGAATAACGGTGCTGATCCCTGTGAACACAAGGATGCAGAAAGCTGTCGCGATGACGGCCAGCATCGCCATCTTGACCTCTTTCTGCTGGATTTTCTTGCCCAGATATTCCGGCGTCCTCCCCACCATGAGTCCTGCGATGAAAACCCCGACAATGGCGTACAAAAGCATGCCGTATAAGCCCGATCCTACTCCTCCGAAAATAACCTCATCCGTTTGGATGTTGAACATCGGGACGAGACCGCCAATAGGAGTAAGGCTGTCATGAGCGCTGTTGATGGCGCCACAGCTTGCATCGGTAGTCACCGTCACAAACAACGCCGAGGCGGGGATGCCAAAGCGCGTTTCCTTCCCTTCCATGTTGCCGCCAGCCTGCTTGCCGGTGTAAGTACTTTCCAATCCGAGCTTCGCGAGGAGGGGATTGCCCGCCTGCTCGTAGTGGTAACAAGTGAAAACGCCCACGGCAAACATCACCGCCATGGCGGCAAAGAGAGCCCAGCCTTGCCTCGTGTCGCCCACCATGCGGCCGAACGTATACGTCAGCCCCGCCGGCACCATGAAAATTAGGAGCATTTGGAGGAGGTTGCTCAACGGCGTTGGGTTTTCATAGGGGTGCGCGGAGTTGGTATTAAAGAATCCACCGCCATTGGTTCCTAGCATCTTGATTGCTTCTTGAGAGGCAACGGGACCCTGCGGAATTGTTTGGGTAGCTCCCTCTATGGTCTTGACCGTGGCATAGGGATGAAAGTTCTGGATGGCGCCCTGGGAGCAAAGGATCAATGCGGCGACAAAGGCGATCGGCAACAAGACATAAAGCGTCGAGCGCGTGAGATCGACCCAGAAATTGCCGACGGATTTGGCCTCCTGCCGGGCGAAACCACGTATCATCGCCACGGCCGCAGAGATACCCACGGCCGCAGAAGCAAAATTCTGCACGGCGAGAGCTGCCATTTGTACGAAATAACTAAACGTCATCTCGCCGCTGTAAGCTTGCCAATTCGTGTTGGTGAGGTAGCTCACTGCCGTGTTAAAGGCCAGGTCCGGGGTTACGGGCGTTGCTCCTGAGGGCGCGGCCTTGGTGCCAAAGTGCATGGGGTTGAAGGGCAAGAAGCCTTGCAAGCGCTGGATGATATAAACGAACAGAAAACACGCCACGCTGAAGGCAATCAGCGACGCAGCGTATTGCGTCCAGCGTTGTTCGGCATCCTCGCGCACGCCGACCAGGCGGTAGATGAGGCGTTCCACCGGGCGCAGCAACGGATGGAGAAAGGTCCGCTCGCCCTCAAATACCTTGGCCATATGAGCGCCAAGGGGCTTGGTGAGAGCGAGGACCACGACGAAGTAAACGACGATCTGCAAAATGCCAAGCGCTGTCATGTTTATTCCTCATTCCGGTACACCACCCCTTAATCCCCTCCTCACTGAGGAGGGGACTAAGGGGTGGTATCAAAAGCGTTCAGGACGGAGCAAGGCGTAAACGAGGTAAACAAATAGAAAAAGTGCTGTCACGCCTGAGATGATGTAGTCCAAGGCAAACCTCCCTCTTACAATCGGTCACAGGCTTTAGTAGCAGCCCAGCAGGCAACAAAAAATAATATCCCGATAAGGACGTACAATAAATCCAGCATGATCTCTTACCTCGATTCCGCGAAGATCACATGATGCCCATCTTCCCTGAGCACTCTTGCCAGTTTCTGCTCCACAGGCCACCAGCGTTTCCTACCGCCCAGAATCACAATCGAGCGGGGCTTCAGTATCAACCGCACTGTTCGGCGTTTGTCGCGGCACAGATAAATATGCGCAGCGATATCAACCGGGATCTTGGAGGCCAGGGCACGGAGCTGCTCCTCAAGGAATCTTACATTAACAGCCGGCCTTGTCAACGGTAGTGCATACGGCACCTCATGCAGCATGAGAAGCCGGAGGCGTGCATCAAGCTGTTCGCCTAAGCGATCGGCCATCCGGAGAGCGGCAAGGGTTCCCGAATGGTCAGTAAAGATGACGAAGATTTCGAGCTCCGGGTGCGCATCCGCCGCAGCAGGAATATTCGCCGTCGTTGCTTCACAAAGCGTAATTATTGGCCGGACTTCCACGCTTCGATTGCTCTTCATTTGCCCCTCGATCTTGTAATGTGCTCGACTAGTCATAAGAGAGGCATAAGGATTCGCTAAGGATTTCATTAACTCCTCCGGGCTTAAGGCAGAAGGCAGAAAGTGGAAAGCAGAAAACAAGCGGGATTGTCGCGCCCCGATCCGTCGCGCGGGGTCTCCTATTCCCGCACGGAGGGCAGCAGGCCGCACGTGATTGGGTGGATCCGA
>JBAVYG010000152.1:0-6985 GCA_049698675.1 Terriglobia bacterium | reverse complement strand
CCAAAGCGATAAATCCAAACCCTCCCTTCACCACCCCTTTATCCCTGCGACTCTTCCCGCGGTGCCCTCCCGCCTCTTGCCCTGCTCGCCTCTCATGGCTCTTTCATAGAACTTTTGACAGAACCATTTCAGATTAACACAGGCTTAGCATGAGGGTCACTACTACTGCCGCCCAGGTGGACCGGGGACGATGGCTAGAAAAACTTCCCCGTGTAATTGATTGGATTCGCGAGAGGCGTGCCGGTGCATTGGCTGGCGCTCGTGTCACAGCAGGGGGGCGCACTTTCGTTGTAGCCGCACGTCCATCCGGAAAAATCGCTTAGAGAATAGATGCCATGGTTATCGTCTGGTGCGAGGGGAAGGACAAGCACGTTATAGCTACCGGGCGGAGCAAATAATTTGTAACTGCCGTCCGCATTGGTGAGACCGTCCAGGACGACGTTGCCCGTATTCGCGTCCACAGCCACCACATGCGCTGCAAAGACGCCTTCAATGTTGGTGAACGTGACCTGTCCGGAGATTGATCCCAAGTAGCTTGCAAAGTTGGACGACGGATACAGGAAAGATATGGCGATAAGGTCATCTGTCGAAGGGGTTCGTTGTTGGCTTTCGCCTGTGTCGCCGAAAGGAAACATCACGGCGTGGGCGACGCCGCTATGGTCAAGCCCCAGGGCGTGGCCGCTTTCGTGCGCGGCGACGGATTGCAGGTCAAAGTCGTTCGCCAGCGGCGGAGTGGAAGTGGAGAAATGAGCGTTGGGATTGAAGGCGATGTCCGCGTCATACACGATGGAGGGTGAAGTGGTTTTTATAGTTTCAAGGCCGTTGCATTCGGTAAATGTGTAGATTGTCCCCGGCGTACCCGGCCCACCATTTCTCAGGTAGTCGGTGCTTACGGTTGTAAAAGCAATGGAAGCAGTCCCCGTAGGAAAATCGGCAGGGTCATTGTCGTTGAACGAGACGACGTTAACGCAATCGATTTGCGGATTCGGCAGATTTGTGACGTCATTTCCGTTGGTGATGCTGAGGTTCGTCAACGGTTGCCCGTTCAGCGACGCCGTCGCCCAAGATGTGAAGGAATTGATGAGGACCGTCTTGAGGGGCAACGGATTCGTGCCATCGGTGGTGTCTACATTCCCCGGCGATGTACCGGGGTTGTTCAACACCCACGTGAAGGAGGCATTCGGCCATCGAGAAGGAATCGGAACTCCATCAACATCATTTTGAAAGGTGGTGTAGGCAAAGGCCAGGATGGCACCCAGCAGCGTCAAACTCCCCGCCGCGGCGGCTAGGACCTGAAGGCGAATTCGAAAGGCTCTTTTCGCTTGCACCATCCTCACCTCACGTTGACCACAAGTAATCTACCTCGCAACGACCCAACCGCAGGCGCAGTGCTGCGCGCAGAAAGCAGGACCTGCTTCCCGCGAATAGAAACCTCGGTCCAGGAAATCTCCCATGAATCCCCAACTCGCTCCGCCATCCCCGAGAGGGCGCTGCCTGCGGGGATCACGAGGCCCGCATTGGGGAAAAGGTCGGATGTAGTCCGCCCTTGGACGTCCATGCGCCTCACACCCGCAAACTGCGTGGACCTGATGGCCAGGGGAATCGCTGTTCCATGCGGGATGGTCAATGGCCTGTTGAGCGCTGTCGAAATCTCCCTTTGGAATTGACGGACTGGAACCGCCGGCCCCGCGATGGTCGAGGCAGCTCCAGAGGCCGGGGCGCCACGCGTTAGAGAACCCAAGGGAAGGATGAGCTCTTCCTCCTGCGTCGTCGCGTCACGGTAGATCCGGTAAGCGCCCTGCATCATGCCGACCGGGAGGAATTTGGAGGGGTCCCCTGCCGAACGTTCCAGGAACAACACGTAACCTGCCTGGGAATGGAATTGAATGGTCCCCGCCACAAAAACATGCACGTTGCCGATCGTACCGCCGGGTTGCTGGACGATCAGGGTGGAAGCCGGATTCCCCTTGTAAGTCTGGTCAACAGCGACGGTGGTGTAGGTGTAAATTCGAGTGTGCGCCGGGTTCCAGAGGGTCTCCTGGCTGACTACGTGGCCGCGGATAACTTCCGTGGACGCCTGCGCAAGCTGGTCCAGACTCATCCGCACCAGAGTGCTGGCGGACGCCGAGGCAGCCCATAGGACTGCCGCAAATACCGCGAAAAGCCGAGTGCGCATCTTCATCGCTTATTGCCCCGAGGAGGTAATCAGAACCCCCCCCACAAAGGCGGAGAGTTCGCCCGTAGTTGGATTTGTCACCATGATATTTCGCAGCCCCGGCACAGCGGTGGGGCTCACCGTAATATCGAAAGCTACCGACGACGTGCCATCGCTGGTCTGACCGAACTGGGAGCCGGAGGGCTGCACCACGGTCACATCGGCCGGGTTTCCACTGATCGAGTAAACAGTCCCCGAAACTATCCCATCGCCGACCACGAAGATAGTCGCCGAGCTTCCCTGTGCCACTTGCACCCCAGCAGCCGCCGTGGAGCATGTGCTACCGCTGCACGTACCCGCGCCGTAAATGGACAAGGTTGGAGTCTGTGCCGAAACCTGTATATTGATATTCGAAGTCGTTTGGCCGGAAGCCACGTGCACGGTATTCGCACCGGACGACTGCGGCACAAGGGTCACGGTGGCGGAAGCCGACTTGGTATCGTCCTCCTGGCTGGTAACCATGACGGTTACTTGGTTGGGTGAAGGCACGCTGACCGGCGCCTGGTAAAAACCCGTCTGCGAAATGAACCCGACAGTAGAACTCCCACCTACCACATTACCTACACTCCACACAACGCGAGCGTTCGTTGTCCCTACCACTGTGGCACTAAACTGCAAAGCGTACGACGCCGGGACGTAAGCAGCCCTGGGGCTAATCGTAACTATAATCGGTAACTGGGGCGAACTTCCGCAGGCTGCGGCCAGCAGTGACACAACAAGGCCAAAACCAAGAAACACTCTTGTAACGCAATTGCCGCGAATCATTCGGCGAACCCCGCTCATAACTGCCTTAGCAGATTGCTGTCTCCTGGCTCCTGAATCCCGGCACCTCAAGGCGCCAAAAGAATCGCGCCTTTCTGCAACCGGCTAAGGCTCATGATCCAAAATCTGAGATTTGAATCCAAAATCTAAAAATCGCCTCGTCCAGTTAGAGTCTATATGAAAACCCCAAAATTCGCCATTTCCTGCAAGAGGGCTCGATTATCGGCGTTGTCGAAAAGGTGCAACGATCGGGGCACCAAACAGGCCTTTTACCCAGCATCTAGCAGGGAGTTCCCGAACCAACCGGTGGCAGTACGTCATTGACAAGCACGGCCCCCCGCCTGTTCAAAAAATTCGATGCCTTCCCAAAGAGCGCCGTTGTCCCGAAGCCCGACAGTTCAAAGACCAGAAAATCTGATCACTGCTGCGTAGAGGTGGACCCAACTGAGGGCGGAGACGTACCTTGGTTTTGCCCCGGCGTCACAGGACTTCCCGTAGGCGGCTGGCCGAAGGTGCTTGACTGGCCTCCCTGACCCGGCTGCCCACTAACACCTTGCGGGAGCCCCGGGATCGAGGTCGCGATGCCAAGCGCACCCAGATCCACGCCAATGAACTCCCACTCGTCATAGTGCGTTTTCTGATTCCAAATGCGGATCGATTGCTTATGGCTGCTGCTGGCAACGCCGACAATGAATGTCCCACCGCCCTGGATACCCTCGCCAAAGAAAGAGGAATTCCCCTGTGCACTCGAGGTACTTCCGGCGGATGTGGAATCCAGAGAGAAACCTCCCGTTGACTGACCAAATCCACTACCGCCCATTCCCTGCTGGCCAGATGCGCTTCCGCCCATGCTCGAAGTGCCTGACATCCCGAACCCGCCTGCACCTTGGCCTGCGCCCGGTTGACCCTGCCCCCCCGATGAAGGGCCCTGCGTTTTCGAGTCCAGCAGAACTCCCTGCCCATTCGCGTGGATGAACCGCCACTTCCCATTAGGCGTCATCGGGTCAGTGAATTCCTTCCGCAGGAAGCGGAATCCACTGGTCAGCTTGGTCAGTTCGTTGACGCTGGTTGGGTATCTTTGGAACTTCTGGTGAAAGCCCGCGATAGCGCGCGCGTACTGCGTGCCGCGGAAGATGAGTTCCTCTTCGCGCTCGCGCTGGCCCTCCAGATAGATGCTGGGCAGCACGGCAGTCAGGCCGATCAACAAGATGGTGGCTGCCAGCATGACAAACAGCAGCGCGAAACCGGAATCGAATCCTGGACCGCCGACAGAGTTATGGCGGGACGGGCAAATCAACGGTTTGGTGAATGGTGGCATCTTCGACCGTAATTACCGTGGGTGTTATTTTGATGACCTTGTATCGAGTCCCGATGGAATCACCCTCGTGGACTACGAAAACCTGGTCTTCATCAGAAACCATGGCTTCCTTGACTCCCCCCTTCCCTTCGGAATAGCCCATGGGCTTCAAGGTCACCGGGGGGGGAGGAGTAGGCTGCGCTGCCGCCGGTGCTGCGGCCGCGGTCTGACCCGGCGCCACATGGGCTGGAGTCGCCACGAACTCGAAGGGGTTCCGGTCCAACTCTGGGAGCGGGCGGTCTTCGAGTTCCTTCAGCAGGTCCAGCTTTACGACGGGGTTGTAGCGGGACAGCTCATCCGATACTCTCTGCTTCCCGGCGGGGGCCTTGGGGCCTGGCAGAGTGGTTGGCTTGGCGCGGGGGGGAGCCGTCGCTCGGGGACGCGTGTCCCCGGCATGCCCCCGGTTAATATGCAGCACGAGATTTACGAGCAGGGCGAGCGACACTGCGCCCAGAACGGCCGCGCCCCATTTCTCAATGTGTCCAGTTCCCTTCATGGCGTCAAATATAGGTCAGCAGTCAGCCGTAAATTCAAATCGTGGTTTTCACCCGCAGCAACATTGAAACTCCGAATCACGATGAAATCGCTCGCTGTCTCAAGAGCATGTGCGAACTTCAGCAGAGCCGGGAAGGGCCCCGCAACAACGATCACCAATCCCAGCCGCTGCAGCGGTCCGGAAGCGTTGTTGTCCAACTTGTAAGCGACGCTGGTAAGCTGCGTCCCGGATTGCTCCGTCACACGTCGCACGAGCTTGGCGGCCTGTGAGAATCCCTGGCGCCGGGGCGGAGCATGGTCCCGTTCCAACGCGGCGAGCTTTTGGCCCGCCTCCGGCAATGCCTCGCGGAACTTCTTCAGGCGCTCGATACGAACCTCCGCGTCATAGATGCGCCGGCGCAGGGCGGCAAACTGGTGTTGCTCCGAGGAAATCAGCGCTTGGGTGGATCGGAACATCCCGAAATAAAGCAACACGTCGAGCAGAACCAAGGAAGCCCCGGCTATTTGGAAAACGCGGATTACGGTCTGGTGATGACTCCTTGCCAATTACTCCCCCGATGCTTCACTCTCGCCTGGCAGGTAATGCGCTGTGCAGGCGATGTTCTCCAGCTCGGAAGCAGCGCCTGTCTGTTCGAACCCTTGATTGACAATCGCTACATCTTTGAAGTGGGGCGAGTCCTCGAGGTCGCTCAGAAAACGCTCGACGGCTTCTTCGCTCTTGCCTGTAATCACGAACCGGACGGCCAATTCCTGGCCCTCCGGCGCCAAGGCCAGCCCCGTAAGGCGCACCTCATCCGGCATGAGATCGGTAATGTCTGTGGCCAAGCCGCTCAGTGAGACCCGCTTCTTTTCAATCAGCGTGTTAACGAACTGCACGTCGTCGAGAAGGCGGCGAGACTCCGGCTCCTCCAGTTGTTTGCGCAGCGCCATTTCCTGAGCGCGCAGAGTGTTCTCCCGTCCCTGCTGCTCGGCGACGGACTTCTGCACGGCCTTGTATTCGCGGAATGAACGAACCGTGAACAACAGGAGAAAGGCCAATCCTGTAACACCCAGCAGCGTAGCTGGGATAGCCCAATAGAGCGCGTAGCGCTCGCGCGCGCTGGGCGGAATAGCCAGATTCAGTACAACTTTCATGGGCCTACTTTTGGTTCTCCAATAGTCCGGCAAACGTCATGCCGAAACCTTCCAAGATCTTCTTCTCGGCGGGAGGAAGGGTCGCCGCGTGCGAAGCTAAGCTGGTCAGGAGCTGAACATGCCGACCTGTGGCTTCCCCGATTTCCTTGTCCAGTGAGCGTGTTGCCGGCGGTCGGACGTAAATCCATAGGTCCTCGATCTCACTCTTAAGGTGGTCGCGGCAAGTCGCCACTACGCGCGCGACTTCGCGGACCACTTCCCCGTCTCCCTCTGCCGTATAGGCCTCAAGCAGGCGATTGCGCCAGAAGCTAATGCCGTCTCCTACCATCACCACCGTGGTCACCGAACCCGAACAGACATGCACAAGAACCTGGCTTCCTTGGCCTCCGGTGGGTAACAAGGGAAGAAGGGCCGCCGTGGCAGGCAGGACCAGCGCCGGGCCGGAACTCGCAGTCTCGAAGGCCGCCTCGTATTCCGCCACTACGGAACTCCGCAATGCCATAGCCAGCAACTCCACGGATTGGTCTCCCTTGGAGAGCCGTTGGTAGCTGACTCTGGCTTCCTCCGCTGGAAAGGGAAGAATACCTCCCATCTTCCATCGCACCAGGGCCTCAGCTTCCGCACGATGGTCGGGGAGCGTCTCAAAGTGCAGGATGGCAACGCGCACGGAAGGGTCCGGCAAGAGGATGCCCAGCCGGCCACCGCCATTGCCGACTGCTTCCAGAACTTCACGGATAGCCCGGCGGACCACCTCCTGCTTGGCCAGGTTAGGCCGGCTGGGAAGGGGTTCCAACGCTCCGGCCTCAAGTTGCCGGACGGCCACCCGGCGTACCTGACGCGATGACCTATCCAATCTTGCGCCGGCGACAAAACCAGGCTGCAGATCGAGAACCACGGAGGGCAAAAGGAACGGGCCGGTTCTTTTCCCCCGCCTGGGCAACAGTCTGGCTTTTAACGTCTCCCAATTCGTCATTTCTCTGACCACCGGCCGTAGCGCGGGCGTCTCGCCCGCTGTGGTGCGG
>JBAVYG010000151.1:0-1869 GCA_049698675.1 Terriglobia bacterium | reverse complement strand
GATGCATACTTAGATCATGCATAACCGCCACGGTGCATTAATTCATTGGACAGATTTGCGCTGTGCCTTGGAGCAAGCCTTAATCTTGTCAAAACTTACAGCCAACTGCTGACCGACCCTCAGTTCCGTGTTCAAGAGCGGAATGTTGTCCGGCTGACAAAGCACAACCCGATTCACATTGTCACAACTGTTGACACGCATCCACATCCACTCCACTTCGCCGGTCGACCCGTAGCACACCTCAACCTTTATGAGGTCCCCAAAACTATAGGCCGCCATTCCCGGCTCTCCTTTCGAGAGATTGTACCACTTCAAAAGTATTCACGCATCAGCAGGCCGATAGTTAGCTTGTAGAAACACTAGAGGCCGGGGCAAGCCCCGGCCCTACTCATGCGGACGATTGGAATCGTGGTCGCGACCTGCTATAGTGCGAGGCTCAGACCATCCTTTCGGAGGGTACGAATGAGCAAAGCCATTCCCAAGAAAATGAAAGCCCTGGTGAAGAGCAGGCCGGAGCCGGGGCTGTGGCTGGAGGAAGTGCCGACGCCGGAGATCGGCATCAATGATGTGCTGATCCGGGTGCTTCGGGCGTCCATCTGCGGCACCGACCTGCACATCCTGAAATGGGACGCGTGGGCCAGCAAAACCATCCCGGTACCGATGGTGGTAGGGCACGAGTTTGTGGGCGAAGTGGCGATGGTTGGGTCAAACGTTGCCGATTTCTTCCCCGGTCAGCTCGTAGGCGCCGAGGGACACGTGGTCTGCGGGCGTTGCCGCAATTGCCTGGCGGGCAGGCGCCACCTGTGCGCGCACAGCAAAGGGGTGGGGGTGCACCGGCCGGGCTGTTATGCGGAGTACATCTCGGTTCCGATGAGCAACGTCTGGGTGCACCACCCTGATATTGACCTCGACGTGGCCTGCATCTTCGATCCTTTTGGCAATGCCGTACACACCGCGCTGGCCTTTCCCGTCCTGGGCGAGGATGTGCTGATCACGGGCGCGGGACCCATCGGTCTGATGGCGGCAGCGGTGGTGCAGCACGCCGGCGCGCGCTTTGTGGTGGAAACGGATGTCAACCCGTGGCGGCTGGAGCTGGCGCGCAAAATGGGAGTCACGATGGCGGTGAACCCGCGCGAAACCGGGCTGAAAGATGTTCAGAACAAACTGGGCATGAAGGAGGGATTCGATGTGGGCTTGGAGATGTCGGGCAACGGATCGGCCTTCCGAGAGATGCTGGCGAACATGGCGCATGGGGGCCGCATCGCGTTGCTGGGCATTCCTGCCGAAGAGATCGTCATCGACTGGAATACGGTCATCTTCAACATGATCACGTTGAAGGGCATTTACGGCCGCGAGATGTACGAGACGTGGTACAAGATGACGGTGATGCTACAATCCGGTCTCGATATCAAGCCGGTCATTACCCACCGTTTCCTTTACACCCAATTTCAGCAGGCGTTCGACGTCATGCTCTCCGGCCAGGCCGGAAAGGTGATCATGGACTGGACAGACTAAGAAGAGCAGGATTCAGGAGTCAGGAGGATCAACGCGCCACCTGGGAATCTGGTGCTTGCTTCGAAGTCTGCCCGACCTCTTTGGGCTTTCCTATCTTCTGGGTGGCCTCCACATTGAAGAGCTTGAATTCCGAGTAGCGATGCTCGTTGCGGAGGTGTTTGCCGTTCCAATCCACGGTGACGGTGACTTGCTGCGGAAGCCAGAATCCCTCGGCTATGCCTTTAAAGTGGACTTCGCCGAAAGCGATTTCGGTCGTCTCTCTTTCCAAATTGACTTCCGGCAATGGCCTCAGCAAGTCGGTGCGGAGGCGGGTGATTTGGTAGCTCTGCGAATCGATCCAGGCCAAACCCTGGG
>JBAVYG010000150.1:0-7101 GCA_049698675.1 Terriglobia bacterium | reverse complement strand
GTCGATCAGGATGGCCGGGCTGTCGTTGCCCGCCTCGTCCAGGTGCGTCAGAAACATCTGCGTGTAGGGCGAACGGCTTTTCGAGGAGAAAACCAGCCAACGGCCGTTGGGCGAGAAGCTGTGCCAGGAGTTCATCAAGGGAGTATTGCATCGCATACGCCGCGCCACGCCGCCTTCCGCGGGCACAATATAAAGCTGGCTGTCGGGGCGCATCAACTGCGCGTTGCGACACTTCACAAAGATGATCCAGCGCCCATCCGGAGAGACCTTGGGAAAACTATTGCTCATGCCGTTTTGGGAAGCGCCCGCAATCGGCGCCGGCTGGCCACCTTTGCCGTCGTTGAAGGGAATCCGGTAGAGGTCGTATTGGATTTGGGTTTCCTCCGGGTCGTTGGCATGCTCGGGCAGCTTCTGACCTTCGACGTAAGGTTCCCTCGCCTCCGCCCGGGCAAAGACCACGTATTTGCCGTCCGGGCTCCAGACGCCGTCCGTTTGCACGTAGCGCGGATCGTCAGCGCCCGGCAAGGCCCGCCTTCGGCCCGTCGCGCGGTCGTACCACGCCAGGATGCCGCGCGTCGGATAGAACACCTGGAGGAAATGGTAGTCCTTGAAATTCACAACGTAGTAGCTATTGGCGAGTTCTTTTTCCAGCTCCCGCAAGGTGGTCAAGACGTACCTGCCGTCCGGCGAGACCTGTGACATGAAACCGATTCTCGAAGGCGCAGCCGTCTCATCCCGGAGGGAACTCCACGAGATCACGTCTTGATTGCGGATGGCCATTTCCGGCTTGATGGAGGTCAGCACGTACAGCCCCTTGTCGTTGGCAGGGCCGTCGAGATCCATCCCCAGGGTTTTACCGTCGTGGGAAAACGAATGGCAATTGGCGCAGGTGTGAAGGCCCGTCAGGAGCAGACGGCCGCGGGGCTCGGCGATGTTGCGCAGCCGCCAGGAGAGCAGGGGCAGATCGGCTTGGGCCAGCGGCTTGATCACCCCCTTTTGCAGCTCCGAGGGTATCAACGGCACGTCGCGGTAGAAGATCGGCGCTCCCACTGGATCCCTCGAGGTTTGAATCACCACCCCGCCGCGGGAAACGGGTTGGTCCAGATGCTCGTCTTGGAATCCGGTGACGGTGATTGTGGCGGGGTGCTCCGTCGATTGTCGCTTGATCGCCTCCCAGGCCGCCGCATCCGGTATCCAGGTTCGCGCCGCGGCTTGCTGGGGTGTCAGCTTGGGCGGCTCGTTGCTTGCGGAAACACAACGCGGGTCGATCTCGCCGATGCGCAACCGCTCGCCCGCCGATTTCGCCCGAATCCCGGCCGAGCCATCGGTGAACGCCACATCGATCGTCCACACGGAGGCGCCGTCCGAAGCGTCACGCCAGAGGAATGTTGGGGGTGTGATCTCCGGCGGGAAGATCGAACCTTCCTCCGGGTAGTCGACCGTAATCGCAGCCAGCTTCGGACCGTCAGGGTTGGACGATGGAGAAGAACCCATGGCGTGCGCACTTGCCAGTTACTGCGCAAACGCCAAACCTGCCCTGCTCGAGCCGCGCTGCGCGGCGCCCCGCCCCAGAACTACTGCGGTGACAGCAGCCACAACGCAGACGCCCAGACTTCGGGCTCCCCATTGTTTCACGGCGTCCCCCTCGTCTGGGAATCTCGGCCGCCCTTTTCTTCAACCAGCTTGAAGCGGTTCAGCGCCTCTTCTTGCTCTCGTAACCGCGCGCTGGCCTCCGCCAGCCTTTGCACGAGCTGGGGCAATTCCGACAGATCACCTTTCTTACGGAGGCAGACGATCAGGTGGTAGAGGGCGGACTGATCGTTGGGATCGGACTTCAACGCATGGCGTGAGGTTGCCTCCGCAAGACCCGTCCTTCCTGAGCGCAGGTAAAGCTCGGTGAGGACATCTTCGGCAAGAGTAAAATCCGGCTTGCTGCGCACGGCACGCTGGGCGGCAGCCTCTGCTTCCCGAAAGGAGGGCGTGCCGGGTTGGACGCCCTTGCGAATGAGGAGTTCAGCGAGAAGGTAGTTGAGGATGGGATCGTCGGGCGCCTTCGCGAGACGCTGCTTCACAACCCGAACGGACTCGTCCAGTTTGTTTTCCTGGAGCAGTGAGATGCCCAGGGCCACGGAGCTGTCATTCTGGATGGGGTTCAAGGCTGCGGCTTTCTGGAAATCGGCGTCCGCCTCGTTGTAGTGGTTCATCTGCACTTCGAGGACGCCGCGCTCAAGATAGAGAGGGGCGGAATCGGGCACGGCGTGCAGTCCGGCGCTGACCACATCGACGCCCACCTTGAAGGACCCATGATCCAAGCTGAGGGTGGCCAGGTCAAGATAATTATCAATGTCACCTGGGGCAAGCTTGATAGCCTTCTGCAAGGCCGCGACCGCCAGGGGCGTCTGCTGATCGGCTTCGTAGACCGCCGCGATCAGATTCAAGGCCGCCGCCCTTTGCCTTTCCGGACCGCCTTCGGTGAGGGGCAGCAGGGTGCGAATGGCATCCGCGTAGCGGTGGGCGCCGTACTGGGCGAGCCCGAAGCTATAGAGGGCCTCCGGATCTTGGGGCCGAAGTTCAGCAATCCGCTGGAAGACCGGAAGCGCTTCCTCAGCGCGATGCAAATGAACCAGACAGGCGCCGAATTGCGCGAGAGCCGGAACATTATTCGCCACCACCTGAGGACTCTTTTGGTAGTGCGCAACGGTGGTGGTGCAGTCTTTTCGTTTGAAGGCGAGTGCCGCCATCATCGCGTGGGACGTCTGATCCTGGGGGTTCAAGCGAAGCAGCTTCTCCAGGAAAGGCAGCGCCTGGGGGCTGCCGGCTTGGAATTCAAGCTGGGCGGCGCCCTCCAGCGCGGCGACGTTGTTCGGATCGATTTGGAGCGCGTGCTCGAAGGCCGCCAGGCTCTCCTGGGGCCGGTCCAGGCCCTGGAGGGCCATCCCTTGTAAGGTCCAGGCGCGCGGGTCGGTGGGATGGGCGCGAGCAAAATCCCGGGCCAGGCGCAGAGCCCGCGCATTGTCGTGAGACTGAAGCGCCTGCACGACGGATCCCGGGGTGGGAGGGGGGCTGGTTTGCGCGCCAGTGAGCGCGGCAAGCCAGAACCAAAAGGAGACGGAGAGAAACCCAGCTAAAACCCTCGATCGCACGCGGGAGGCCGCCACGCGCTTCCGCCGCGGAGATAAAAGGGACTGAAATACTTGCTCAAGTGGTTTCGCTCTGGCTCGCACTGCCACCTCGGCCGGAGCCGTGCCGGCCACCGGCAACGCCAAGTATACCCCCTTTCGCGACCCCGGCGGTGTCAGGGCGGTGCGGGCATAGGGAGCGAAGCTTTGGAGTGCGGCAGCTTGCTGCCGCTTTCCGTCCCGCGAGCTTGCTCGCGGGATTTCGAAGGTATGCACAATTCCCAGCCAGCAAGCTGGCTGGTAAAAAAGCGGCAGCAAGCTGCCGCACTCCAAAGCTTCAGACCGTGTGGCAACAGGGAGGCGCTTTTCTGCAGCCTGTCCCGACAAATCGGGATGGATACCACCCCACCCTTCCGACCACTCCCCAAATATCGTTTCACCGTGGTAAAAAATTCGGGCGAGCGTCGTGGCCAGGCTTTGAGCGACTTGCGCGGTCTGGAAACATGATCTCCGTCCAGGGGAGCTTCCGCGTGCACGGCAGAAGCTCCCCACGGACGGCGTGTAACTCGGGTCTTAATCCTTCAACCTGAGCTACGGTTCTTCCCTAACGACCTGCTAGAACGTCAACTTGATGGCGACATCCCACCATCGCGGGAGCTGTGCTGAGGTTACCTTCCCAAAGTTCGCATCCGGCGGGTTTGCATCCACGTTGCCAAGGTTTTGCCGGTTGAAGAGGTTGAAGAATTCAAAGCGAAGCTGCAGATTGATGCTCTCCTTGATTCGGTTGTTCTTATAGAAAGCAGCGTCCGTCTCCGCGAAGTAGGGTTCGCGGAAGCCGTTCTGCTTCTCGTTGCCTTCCGATCCCAGGGCGGGCTGAGTAAATTGACCAGGGGTAAAGACCCCGGTGTTGAGGAAAGCCTGACGAGTCGTCCCCTGTGTATAATTTGCAGCGTTCGGGTAAGCCAAGGAGTCTCCATCCGCGTTGTAGTCTCCGCTATTTGCGGCGAGTCCGGTAATCGGATTGCTCACCGAGGGGCAACCTTTAGTTACGGCACATACGGGAATGAACGAGTTGGTATTCACGACGGTGAACGGGTAGCCGGACTGCAATATGCTCGTGCCGCTAACTCCCCAGCCGCCGGTCAGATGACCGACCAATCCATTCCCGTGATTCAGGCCGGGAAGCGAATAGTTGAGGGTGAGCGAGAAGCGGTTCGGAGCATCCCAGGGAGACGGGCCATAATAGTTCCCCGGGTCGAGACCTGCGGCGACCTGCCCTGGGGCTATGGGGTAATTGCCCGCATCATCCTTGGACTGCGAGCGCGTATACGAGGCATCGAAGAACCCGTGGGAGAATCGGCCGCGGAAATCAAAGAACACAGCCTCGTAATTGCCATAGCGATTGTTGTCTGCGTACGCAATGGAACCGAAGCTTGGATTGATCCGCGTCGGAGACACCCTTTCGTGTTGAATCAAGTCGCCCTGATAAGCGTTGATGTCGACTCCGTAACTAACGATGCCCTGCTGGTTGCTGTTGCCAACCGAATCGTACGAGTGAGATCCCGAATAACCGACGCTGGCGACGTATCGGGTCCCGAATTTTCGCTCCAGGGTCAACGCCCAAATATCGGCCCTCGGCGACTTCAAGTTCGGGTTTATGCCTCCGATCCCGAAGTCAAGCCCCGCAATGCCGCCCACACTGTTGAGCCCCGCCGTGAAGCTCGGAACCGTATACCCGAACGGGGGCTTGTTGGAGTTTCCAAGAGCGAGTATAGGAGGCCCAGCAATCTCTACTCCGTTGATCGTTGTTCCGCCGGCAAAAAAAGTCGGCTCCACGCCCCCCGGGGGATTGCCCCGAAATTCCTCTTGGACGTTGGCTTGCGTCAGCCAATTGTTGTAGACGCCGAATCCGCCATGGAGAACCCAATTGCTGCTGCCCGTGGGATCCCAAGCAAATCCAATGGTGGGACTAAGGAGATCGCTCACAGAATGATTGAGGGCGTTGTACGTCGACTTAGCAAAGCCATTCGCGACCGTGTTCTCGTACGGGGTGAAACTGGAATTGGGAGATGTGGACGGACCAAGATAGTAATTCCCGAACACCGTGCTGGAACTACGGGTGTAAGGGTTGCCCGAGTCATCCCATCGCAGGCCCAGCGTCAAGGTCAGGTTCTTCTTCGCCTTCCAAACATCCTGGGCAAAGAGTCCCCAGGTGCTGGAGGCTGCGTTCCATGACCACAACAACGGTTTGCCCGTCGTCGGGTCGTACATGGGGCCGGCTTCCCTTGCCGGAGCGTCTTGGACCAGATCCGTTAAATCGTTGAAAGAGATGGTCGGCGTGGAGTACGGCCCTTGAAAGGGCTCTACGTCATCGCCAAACCACCCCTGGTAGCCGAACTTCAGCGTGTGCGCTCCCCGGATGTGGGTTAGGACGTCCTGCCAGTGATAGTTGTGTTGAATGAAATCACCTTGGGCGAAGCCCACCCCAAAGGCATTACCTCCGTCAGCATTGATCCCCGTGACGGCGATGTCAGGGACCGTGTAATCAGGGGCGCCACTGCCGAGCGTTCCCTCCACGCGACTACCACCGAAATTCACTTCATTCAACGTGGTGGGAGAGAAGGTGTGGGTCCAATTAAACTGATAGGCGCGTTCCCAGTTCTGGTTGCTGGCGGGAGAGAACTGGGGTACGGCTGTCGGCTCACCGTAACTCAAGGTCGTGCGGTAAAAGCTGCCGTAGATTCGGTCGTTCTTGAAATACTTGTCGATGCGGACGAACCACTGGGTCCCATTCCGAACGGCCGTGCCATTAAACACACCACTGTCGATCATGTCCAGCGAGCACGGGATGGAAACCGTAGCGGTGACGGGTATCGTTGTCTGGCCGGCCGGGCACCCCGCCGCCCCGATTAGATCCTGAGCCGCTGTCTTGCCGACACTGACGTTGCTCAGATGAGCAGGCACGTATTTGCCCAACAAACTCGTGCCGATCGTACTCGGGAAATTCGCCTGAGCCCACGAGGTGAACGCCGGATCGGCGAACGTTTCACCACCCGTGCTCGCGGCCTTAGACGAGCGCAAGGGCTCGATGTCAAAGAAGAAGAAAAACTGTTTGTGCGGGATCACGGGGCCGCCAATTCCGGCGGAGATATTGTTACTGTGAAACCCCGCGTACGAGGGGGGACCTAAATCCCCACGGGCGAACATACCCTGGTAATTGAAATAATCATCGACGATACCATGGAATTTGTCGCTCCCGGATTTCGTCGTCATGTATGTTTGGATTCCGTCCGACCGGCCAGATTCGGCCGTAAACGTATTGACCTGGATGGCGGTTTCCTGAATCGAGTCGGGGTTGGGGGTCAGATTTAAAATCCCTTGGCGGATTCCGCTGGTGACGTCGAGCCCGTCGACAACCCACATGTTCGACATCTGGCCTTCGCCGTTGGCGCTGGCGTCAAGCTGCGTCTCCGTCGAGTAATTGTCCACGCCGGACCCTGGCGTCCCGGCCGCGCCGGGTACACCGTTGCCTACGCTTCCCAATCCGGTGACGCCGGGCGCCATGTTGGCTAACGTAACTAACTGGCGGCCGGCGACGGGCAACTCGGCAACAGTCTGATTCTCGATTGTCATCTGGTTGCGGGTCTCTGCCGTGTTCAAGACGGGCGCCGCCCCCGTCACTTCGACAGTCTGGGTTACTGCCTTTAGCGTGAGGGTGATAGGCACGTTCAAAGTTTGGTTGGTGTCCAAGGTGACCTTGACCACTTCTCTGACGAAGCTGGCAGTGTCAACTGTAACCTGATACGCGCTTGCCGCCAGACTCACAAATTCGTAATTCCCCGCAGCGTCTGACGTGGTGGCGCTGGAAACCCCAGTGGCGGTGTTCAAGAGTTCGATCTTTGCGCTGGGCACGCCAGCGCCGCTCGGGTCTTGAACCACGCCTTTAATGCTGCCCCTGAACTGAGCATGGGCTGTGCCAGCC
>JBAVYG010000149.1:0-3054 GCA_049698675.1 Terriglobia bacterium | reverse complement strand
GGTTAGAAGAGTGCGAAGAACCTCCTCCTGCGCTCCGATGATGGGAACACCGATGGGAGTTGATAATTGTAATGCCTGACCGCCTTTTCAAGCCAGAGTTAGGAAAAGACGACCTGCCCTCCGCTTCCACGGAAGAGTTTCTCGAGACCTTGGAGAGGGCTGATGTGTATCTGCCAGTCTCAACTGAAGTCAGCCCTGTTCCCCAGGAGAGCCGTATTGTAATGTACACCGATCCGAGGAGTGCTGGTGCGGATAGGTTCAGATTGGTGCAGATACGCCTCACGAGCCTACAGGCTTCGAGGAAGCTAAAAAGCCTCCTTATTACCAGTCCCCTGCCAGAGGATGGGAAGTCCACGGTTTCATTGAATCTTGCCACAGGTTTGTCTGAAGAAGGAAAGCGTCCAGTGCTCGTGCTGGAGGCCGACGTGCATCGGCCAACCCTCCTCAAGAAACTGGGTCTCAAGGCGTGGCCTGGGCTGACCGAGTGTTGTGAGCGTGGGAGTGACCCGATGCTGGCAATCCGCCGAATCGAGCCCCTGGGTTTCTATTTGTTGCCAGCAGGGGAGCCAGTGGATGGCAGCAATCTTCTCCAGTCTGACTTCGCCTCGCAATTGATCAGAGGTCTTTCTTCGAGTTCCTTTCGGTGGATATTGATTGATTCACCTCCCACGACCCCCGTTGCTGACATCATTGCCCTCAAAGCACTAGCCGACGCCACTTTGCTCGTAGCTCGGGCAGGGAAAACACCACGAGAAGCCATAGAGGAATCGACCCGGGATTTGGGGCGCGATCACATAATCGGAATCATTCTCAACGGCGCAGAGGGGCTCGATCGTATGTACTCCAAATATTATGGATACGGAAAATCTGAAGCTCAAGTAAAGAGGACAAAGCGCAACCTCATCGAGGGCCTGCAACTGAATAGACATGGAAGGTGACTTCACAAAGCCAATCACCGTGGGCTGGTGGGCTATAACCCTTGCTTGGGCCGCCCTGATTTTCTGCGTCTCGACCCGAACATTCAGCCCCAATTTCTCGCGAGCGTTGCTGGCAAGGTCGCTGGCTTAATTCTGGCTGTATTCCCCGTTACAATCATTAAGAAACGGCCTGAGGATGGTGACTATCTCTTGGTTCTCGGTTCATCCGAATCTGCACTTTCTCGCTGTTTTGCTGCACAAGTACGGAGGGATCCCCTTCTCCTTCCCGGTTTTTTCGGTTCTGGCTTCTCTCGTTATGTGGCTGAGCCAATCTGACAATAGTGCATGGAAAGGACACACGGGCTAAGCGGAGCAAGTTCCCGGTACCGGAAATATGGCCATGTCTAACTCTCTGCTCGACCAGGCGTCAAAAGGCGCGGCACGCGCTAAGCGTTTTGCGATTCACATTCCTATCCACTACCGCAAACCACAAACTTCGAGATGGTTTGAGGGGAGGACAGAGAACATCAGCTACTCGGGAGTTCTGTTTCGCGCCGAATTCCCCTTACAGCCAAAAACCACCGTCGAGTTGAGATTCGAGCTTCCCGCTGCAATCCTCGGCGAAGCTCCGGGGGAGGTTGTTTGTAAGGGAGCGGTGGTTCGCATAGAAGAAAGTCCCATTGCAGGTATTCCGCTAGCCCTTGCGGTTGCCATAGATGGTTATCGCATGGCACGGGGATGACAAATGGAAGATGGTTCACAAAGCTTTCCGGCTCTTAGCCACAAGCAAGTAATTAAGGATCGCAGCCTGAGGCAGAACGTGGAGCTCAGGAGTGACAATAAGGGTTGTTCCTTGAAAGAAAAGTTGCGTACATCCATTTCCCTTGTCGCCTTCGTAGTGTTGTTACCAGTCGGTCTTGAGGCCCAAACAGCTTCACCAGCCGCACCGGCCCCGGCCCAACCGTCGGTGTACGGCAGCGGAGTGCAGACCCCACTCCGGTATGCGGGAGAGGTTGGGCCCGCCAACCAGCTCTCGCTTAGCATGGGTGTCTCAACTTTCTACGACGACAACGTCCTCCAGAGAAACTCGCAACGGCTCAGCGATGAAGCGGTCTCGTTTGATTCGCATCTCACCCTTTCGAGGCAGACCGAGAACCTGACGATCAGCTTTGATTACTTGCCCTATTTCCTTTTATACCGGCAAATTGACCAGTTTGACCGGCTCAACCATACTGCCGATCTGAACCTGACCTACCGGTTGGGTTCCCACTTCAACGTGGGATTGCATGGCACTTTTAGTTATCAAAACGGAGTGTTTGAATCTCTCACTGGGCAGCAGATTATGTCGGGGCTTGGCTCGCCCACCACCCTGAATCAGACGATTCTCCCATACACGGTCAGAACGTTGTCGAATTCAAGCGGGCTGGATCTCACGTATGTGAAGAGCCATCGGACGTCTCTCACCCTCACTGGTGGCTACGATCAGCAGAAATTCGGGAGCCAAGTGGAAGCGGGCCGGCCCTTGTACAACAGCACGGGAGTAAATGGCGGTTTCCAGTATCAATACCTTGTCACCGAGCATTCCAGTTTCGGTCTTCTCCTGCTGCATCAAGATTCTACCTTCAGGGGGGGGGAAGTTTTCGGCAACAATCTCCGCTTTCAAATGGAAAGTGCGGTCGTCTCCGTCGGATCGCGCTTGTCCCCTACAGTTACAGTGACCATCTTCGGCGGGCCCGAATATGTCCGCATAATTGGTCAGTCCGCAGTCGGCGTCGCCGGACAGTTTCAACCCACTGGGGGAGGAAATATTACCAAAGAAGTTCGGAAGATTGCCTTGGATCTGTCGGTCGAAAGGTCTGTTTCCGGCAGCGGGGGTCTGTACGCCTTGGTGAAAAGCACCACAGCAAGCTTTGGAGTGAGGCGGCGCTTGGTCGGCCGCTGGGAAGCAAATTTGCAGGGCGGTGCTGCCCGTGCGGATACCTCGCTCTTACAGTTCGCCAGCGGAAGGACTGATGCTTTGACCGGCGCATTCGGTCTTGATCGCCCCTTATCGCGTGGCTCCGTGTTCCGCATCTCCTATAACACTACCCACCAGTTGAGCAAAGGCACTCTCCCGATTTCGGCGAGTTTCGATCAA
>JBAVYG010000148.1:0-2975 GCA_049698675.1 Terriglobia bacterium | reverse complement strand
CCATTGATCCATTGAATCATTGATTCATTGAAAAAAAAGGGGCAAGTGCCCTTCAACGAGTCAATGGATCAATGATCCAATGAGTCAATTGAGGTCGTAACTCCCTCACTCCCTGCAAGTCAGCCGTCGGTAGCTTTCGGGGTCGTCCACATCTATGACTACTCCCTCGTCCTCGACCTCGACGAACTGCGTGGCTGGGCGGTATCTCCTGACCACGGAATCCGCGCCGGCGTCGGAGGCCAACTGCAATAGCTCATCGAAGACTTGCCGTCCGATGAGCACCGGATGTCCCCGGCGACCCTGATAGGTGGGGATCACGACCGGAGCGTCGCACTGGCGGAAAGTTGCCACAATTCTTCTCACTGTTTCTGCGGAGACGGCGGGATGATCCACCAAACAGAGAAGGACGGCCTCCGGGTCATCCGCGATCAGGGATCGCAAACCCACTTGTAATGACGATGTCTGGCCGGACCCGTAATCAGGATTGACGACGACCTGTGCAGCCTCAACCTCGATCTGTCGTTGAATGTGCTCTGCGTGATGGCCGAGCACCACCACGATGCGCTCGATGTCAACCTCTGCGAGCGTCTGCACCATCAGCTCGAGAAACGTCCGGCCACGGTAGGTGAGCGTGGCCTTGTCGGTTCCCATGCGGGAGGATTCACCCGCAGCGAGGATCAAGCCTGCAATCATGCGATAGCACCACCCCTTAATCCCCTCCTTTCCGAGGAGGGGACTAAGGGGTGGTGCCGATCTCGGTGGCTTTGGGTTTGTAAGCAAGAGAGGGATGGGAGGGCGCGGCATGGCGGCGGACCGCGATCATTTCCGCAACAATGGAGACTGCCATCTCCTGCGGCGTCAGCGCCCCGATATCGAGACCGATGGGAGAATGAACGCGCTCCAGCTTTTCTGCGGGCACGCCTTCGCGCTCCAGCACCTTCGAGATCTCGATGAACTTCCGCTTGCTCCCAATCATACCGATGTAACGTGCCGGTGTGCTGAGCGCCCAGCGCAGGCAATCCAGGTCACCCTTGTGCCCGCGAGTGACCAGCACCAGGTAAGACAATTCGTTGATTTTGAGCTTGGAGAAGATCTCTTCCCAGGGCCCGGCGTGCGTTTCGACGGCTTCCGGGAAACGGTCGTGGTTTGCAAACGCCGGCCGGTCGTCTGAAACCACCACGTCGAATCCCGCCAGCCCTGCCATCTTCGCAACGTAAAGCGAAACATGCCCACCCCCGAAGAGATACACCGTGGGAGTGGCCAGGATGGGTTCGACGAAAATATCGAGCGACCCGCCACACACCAGCCCGTTGTCGTATTCCGGATTGGCGTTCAAGTTGAAGTGCAGCCGGCGCGGCTTTTCTTCTCGCATCACGTCCTGCGCCACGGACCACACTTCCGCTTCTACGCAGCCTCCGCCCACCGTGCCCACCATGGACCCATCGTCGCGGATCAGAATCTTCGAGCTCTCGTAGCTTGGAATGGAGCCTTGCACCTGGACAATGGTGGCCAACGCCGCCTTGCGCCCTTCCTTCCTGAGCCTCGCAATTTCGACGAAAATATCCATCGCCCCTCGTCATCCAGGTTAATCGCCACGTGGAGCTATGTCAACGAGGCTCTATCCTGCAAGAGCAGGTCAAATGGCAAAGCGCAAAAGGCGAATGGCAAAATTAAGTCGGCAGGTGGCGCCACGATCTCATCCGCGTGAGCTGCGGCCCAGGAGCTCTGGTAACAGCCATTGGCTAGATGGCCAGGCTATGCCCGCTCAGATTGCGTCCGAAAGTGACGACATGTTGAAGTCGCGGACTTTGATGGCCGGCAAGCGGTTGTTATTCACGGGCAGGGCAGCGGTCATGCCCTCAACCTGCTTGAGCATCTCCACCACGCTCTGATTAAAGCGGAAGTTATTAACCGGATACCGGACCTTACCCTCTTCAATAAAGAAGAGTCCGTCGCGGGTAAGTCCCGTCAACTGCACGGTGTCCGGTTGCAGAAACCGGATGTACCAGAAGTGGGTAACCAGCAGGCCGCGCGGCGTGGAAGCAATCAGCTCGTCCAGGGTTGCCGAGCCGCCTTCCATAATGACGTTGGAGGGAAAGGGTACGGGTTTCATATGGGTCTTCTCGGCCCAGTAGCGGTCCCGCCTCATGGCCTTGACCACACCCTTTTCCACCCAGGTCGTCTTCTCCGCGGGCAACTCTCCGCTCCAGGGAAAACCGGGCACACGCAAGTCGAAGGGATCACTTCGCAGGGTGATGTTCTCCCCAAAGACTTTTTCGCCCAACAGCGTGCCCCCGCCGCGCTTGCTCAAGAAGCTGCGGCCCTCGTCGGCGGCGCGCGCATCCATGCCGAAGCTCATGAACATCAACATCTCATCGAGCGCCGCCGGCTCGAGAATCACCGTGTACTTGCCCGGCTCCAGCCGCCGCGGCTTCTGGGACTCGAGCGCTTTGCGCACCGCCACCGAGTTGACGCGCGCGCCGTCAACCTCAGCGAGTCGTGGCGACTGGCTGTCAGCCCACCCCGATCCCGTGCCATCCCCCGTGCGCGCCGTGACGGAGTAATCCGCCCAAGTCCGCTGGGTGTAGCCGAAGAGCCCCCGCTTATTGGCAATAGCCGCAGCCACCGTGTTCACCTCAAAGAAGCCCGAGGCGTTCAGCTTCTCGCGCGTCGCGGCCTCGATCGAGGAACGAAGCGCCGGCAGCAGTTGCTCCGAGCGCACCCCGGCCGTCGCCCCGTCGAAGGCAGCGATTTCAGGGTAGTTCTGGGGGCCGAGGGGTACAACGTATTCCGGGTCCTCAGGCGTCAAGGCCGCCAGCTCTTCCGCGTGCTGCACGGCACGGCTCAAGCCGTCGTCACTTGTCTCGGTGGTCGACGTGCTACCGGTCTTGTGCCCCAGGGTCACCGAAATATCCAGCCGGAGGTCGCTCGTGAACCCGGCCGTGGTGATCTGGTTGTTGGCGAAACGCGTGTTG
>JBAVYG010000147.1:0-2264 GCA_049698675.1 Terriglobia bacterium | reverse complement strand
GAGTTGCCCAAGCGGATGCGAGCTTGCGGCGTCCCGATGGTGAAGCAAACGAAATTGCGCTTGACTTACGTCGATCCTATAGGTAAGAATGGCCAAACCACCGCAATTATAGTGGGCTTATTATTCTAAACCGAAACGGGGGTGTAGATCGGTTGGCTGAAGTAAGACTTCAGGACGGAGAGTCCTTGGAAAACGCGCTTCGCCGCTTCAAACGTAAGGTTCAGCAGGAAGACATCATAAAGGAAATCAAAAGACATTCTTTCTACTTGAAACCTGGTGAGAAGAAGCGAGTCAAGGCGGCCTTGGCTCGTAAGAGGGCACGCAAGAAGGCTAGACACGAACAGGATTAGGGATCTAGAAGCAGCGGGAGAGTGGGAACCACGCAAGCCTCGCGGTGTTCAACCACTTCGCAACCTATAACGGGTGGGGCCCTGTTCGAGCAGGGGAGTACGGCTATGGAGTACCGGGATAGGGTCCTGAAGTGTATGGACTGCGGGGCGGAGTTCGTTTTCACTGCCGGGGAGCAGCTTTTCTTCGCTGATAAGGGTTTTAGGAACGAACCAAAACGTTGCAAGCCTTGTAAGTTAAAGCGGAGTCAAGCACTGAGCGGGCAGAGCTACCATCGGGCCGAAACCACGACCACCTGCACCCAGTGTGGGAAAGAGACCACCGTGCCCTTTAAGCCGACTCAGGGGCGACCGGTCTATTGTCGGGAGTGTTTTCAGCAGCGGCGGACCTCCGCCAGTCCGGCTTAATTCCACCTCAAACACTTCCAGCCTGACAAATTCGGGGTGGGTGTTTCCGATTTGGGAACTCGAGCACGTTGCAAGAAAAGCCATTCTAACGCCACTCTGAAAAACGGCCGGCGACGCTGGTCGGACTAGAGCTTTCCGCGCTCAGCTACCAGCCCTTAGCCTCGATGGGTTTGATTATCCCTCTTTTCACTGCAGATACAATTATCTTCTGGCCATGCCCACATTCCAGCTTCTCAATTTCGGTTGCCGCGCGAGCCAGGCGGACGGTGCTGCGATCAAGAAGCAGTTGCTCGAATCGGGCCTGCAGGAAGTCGAGGAGATTTCTGCCAGCCAAGTGGCGATTCTGAACACCTGCACCGTCACCGCCAGAGCGGATGCCGAAGTTCGGCAACTGGTCCGCCGCATCCACCGGGCCAACCCTCTGTGCCGGATTCTGGTCACCGGCTGTTATGCGCAGCGTTCGCCGGCGGAAATCGCCCAACTTGGCGGTGTCGCCTGGGTGGTTGGGAATTCCCACAAGCACCTCATTGCGGACCTGCTGAGGTCGAGCCTGCAAGCCGGCGACCGAGGGCCGGAGAGTGAACCCGCTTATCAGGAGTCAGGAGCCAGAAGCCGGAAGTCAGAAGCCCTAGGACGAAGCCAGTGGGTGCAAATTGAGCAACGTGGAGCCACGGCAGCGAGTTCCAATGAGACGGCAGAGCGTTATGATTTTCCGGAGGGAGAACCACCGACTGTCCTGGTGGGAGAGATTGCCGACGAATTCCACTTTGCTCCCGTATTCCCGGACGACCGCACTCGTCCCACGCTCAAGATCCAGGACGGCTGCAACGCGCGTTGCGCCTTCTGCGTGATTCCCTCCGTGCGTGGCCGCAGCCGCAGCCTCGCCCCCGCGCGGGTTGTCGAGCAGGTGCGCGAATTGGAGCAGAGAGGATACAAGGAGATAGTTCTTTCCGGGATCAACCTGGGAAGCTATGGGCGCGACATTGACCGTGGCCTTACTTTTCTCAGTCTTCTCGAGAGGTTGTTGGAGCAGACTGCCATCGCGCGCCTGCGCATAAGCTCCATCGAGCCGATGGACGTCAGTCCCCCGCTCATCCGGCTGGTGGCCGAAGAGCCACGAATGGCGCAGCACTTCCACATCCCATTACAGAGCGGGTGCAGCCGGATTCTCCGTCTCATGAGCAGAAGATACTGGCCCGCACAATATGCCGAGCGTATCCTCGCCATCCGGGAGCGAATCCCCAACGCCGGCATTGGCGCGGACGTGATGGTCGGCTTCCCCGGCGAGACGGATCAGGACCACGCCGCGAGCGCCGCCTTCATCGAATCACTGCCCTTCACCTATCTGCACATTTTCCCGTATTCAGCTCGGCCACACACGCCCGCCGCAGCCTCACCCCACCAAGTGAACGGCCGGGTGGCCCGCGAGCGCGCCCAGGAAATCCGCTCTTTGCTCGCCCGCAAGCGCCAGACTTTTCTTCAGGCACAAGTCGGCCGTAAGCTCTCGGC
>JBAVYG010000146.1:0-2078 GCA_049698675.1 Terriglobia bacterium | reverse complement strand
CGAGGTGGAGCGCAAAAAGCCGGTCCAAGTGACCGGCACACACACTGGAAATAACCCCTGCACAACCTCAGCGCCGCCAAAATGAATTCTTATGCGACCTGATACCCAAGTTGCCACACAGACTCCGTAGGGGTCGAACATCCAGGGGCGACGCTTCCCGTGGGTTTCACCTACGGCTAATGACCTTCGGCCCCTTCGGGGCCGGCCCGCCGACGGGACTTTGACGCGACCCTGACCTCAGCCGCCCGCCGGTTGCAATCTGGGTGTTTGGCCGATACAATGGGACTTTGGCCAATATGCTCCCAGGCGCACTCCGCATAGAAGACTCGAAGCTTGACCCCATCGCCGAAAAGGTTCGGGCGGGCGAGCGTCTCAGTTTCAACGAGGGTGTTACGCTCTACGAATCCGGCGACCTGCTCGCCCTCGGTTACCTCGCCAACCACGTGCGCGAGAAACTGCACGGGAAGCGGACCTATTTCAACGTTAATCGGCACCTCAATCCAACGAATGTGTGCGTGGCCAGTTGCCGGCTCTGCGCCTTCGGCCGCAAGCCCGACGCGCCCGCCGCTTACACGATGGCCCTCGAGGAAGCCTTTCGAATCGCGGGCGAGGGCTGGTCCGAGGCGGTAACAGAATTCCACATCGTCGGCGGCCTCCATCCCGACCTGCCGTTCCAGTACTACGTGGATCTGATTCGGGGGCTAAAGGAAAGGTTTCCGACCGTGCACTTAAAAGCTTTCACGGCGGTCGAGATCGGCTACTTCTCGCATATTACGCAAATGCCGATTCGAGATATCCTGGAGAAGTTCAAGGCAGCGGGGCTGAGCTCGCTGCCGGGCGGGGGCGCGGAGATTTTTGCTCCGGAAGTGCGCCGGGTAATCTGCGACCACAAGATCGGCGCCTACACGTGGCTGAAGGTGCACCGCATCGCGCACGAGCTGGGCCTCGAATCGAACGCCACGATGCTCTACGGCCACATCGAGTCCTCGCCAGACCGCGTTGACCATTTGCTGCAATTGCGCAACCTCCAGGACGAGACTCACGGCTTCCAGACCTTCATCCCGCTGGCTTTTCACCCCGCCAACACCGAACTCGGCAAACTCGTCCCCCACACCGAGACTTCCGGCTATATGGATCTGAAGAACGTCGCCGTCGCTCGCCTCCTGCTCGATAACTTTCCCCACATCAAGGCCTACTGGATCATGATGACACCCCGCGTGGCGCAGGTGGCCCTGCGCTTCGGAGCCGATGACCTGGATGGGACGGTGGTGGAAGAGAAGATTTACCACGACGCCGGCGCAAAGACCCCCCAGGGCATGACCCGCCAGCAGATCATCCGGTTGATCCGCGAAGCCGGCCAGGAACCCTTCGAAAGAGATACTCTCTACCGCCCCGTCGCCCGCACGGAGACAACCGTCACCGTGCAGGTGTGAGGTTTGTCAGCCTTCGACAAACGCCTTTAGCCTGGCAAGTGCTTGATCCCACTGCTCGGACACGAGATCGAGGTACTCCTTAACTCCTTCAATCGGCTGCGGATCAAATTCGAATAAGCTCTCGCGACCCGCACGAACGCTATGCACAATTCCTACACTCTCCAAGGCTCGAAGATGCTTGGTGATCGCCTGCCGGGTCAGCTTGGACCCCTTGGTTAGCTGAGAGATCGAATAGGGCTGGCCCCTACAGAGCTTCGCAACCAGCGATAGCCTTGTCTCATCGCCTAGCGCAGCAAAGAGGGGTGCATGGGCCCGCCCTTTGGCGGCCGTGCCGCTACGGTTTTTGTGTGACATGGCTCTCGATGTTCTTCATCTGCTCGGTCCAACCGCCGTCATTCATGCGGAATGCTTCGAGTCGGCGGTCGCTCGGGATTTTGTCGAAGCCGGACTCTGTGAGCAGCAGCAGTGTGCCGCTCGTGGTCTTCTCCAGCCTGAACTCGACGAGCGTGGGCGTCTCCTTCGAATAATCGATTTTGGAATCTACGGCATAGGGATGCCAGGTGAAGGAAAAGAGTCGCTCGGGTTCCATCTTCTGCACGACGGCCTCCCATTTGACGTGCTCGTAGCCAGGGTAGGTAATATGGC
>JBAVYG010000145.1:0-3815 GCA_049698675.1 Terriglobia bacterium | reverse complement strand
GAACTGGGGATCAGGCCGACCGTGCTGTCCGCTTGGGAGAAGCGGGCGCTGGCGGCGATGCTCAAGGAGCTGGAGTCGCAGACGCGTCACGAACCGGGACCCGCGCTGAGCCCGAAACTGGAGCGGCTGCTGGCACGCCAAGCCTTGCAGCAGAAGGGGCGGATGGCCAAGCTGGAGAAGCGGCTGGCCAAGCTCCAAGAACCGAAATCGCCACCGCCGACCAAGTAGACCATGCCCGAGTTACGGAAGGATCCAGCGATGAACGATCCGAAACCCAGCGCTCAGCAGCAAGCCTTGGTCCGGCAGCGGGCGCAACTGATCATGCAAGTGCAGAACGGGTTGGTGAGTGCCCAGGAAGCCGCCCGGCAACTGGGGATCTCCCGCAAGACCTATTACAAGTGGGAGCGGCGGGCCTTGGCGGCGATGGTCGAAGCGCTGGGCAATCGGGAACAGGGGCGCCCGCCGCGGCCCATCGACCCGGAGAAGGAGGCCCTCCAACGCCAGAGCCAGGAGCTGCAGGCCCAGCTCCAGGTCATGGAGCAGACGGTGCGGATCCGTCAGTGGTTGGAGCAGCCGGATAAAAAAAAGAATGAGGCGGCCGAAATGATTGTCACGACGCTGAGCAGACTGAAGCGACAGGTGCGCTGGCCGTACCAACGTCTCTGCGAGTACCTCGTGTTGCCCTATGTGAACTTCCGGCGTTGGAAACACCGCATCGATCGGGGCCAGCCTGCCCTCTTCAAGCCGGGTCCTAAAAAGATGACGCCGTTGAACGTGGAGGAGTTGCACGTTCAACTGTGCTGCCTGCAGCATGGCCGCCAGCGCAGCCGGGGAGTCGGCAGGCTATATCGGCAGTACCAAGACCAGATCTCCCGTCGTGATCTGCAGGCGCTGACGGAGACGGTGCGACGGGAGTCGGCCCAGCAACGCCAAGCCGAATTACGCCACATCACCTGGCAGGTTCCCGGCCTGGTCTGGTCGCTGGATGACGCCGAGTTGGTCGGACTCCCCAGCCACAAACTGCATCTGCATCAAGTGCAGGACCTCGCCTCCCGTTATAAGTTCACGCCCTGGGTGGGAGAGCGGGTCCTGGGAGAAAGCGTGGCCGCTGGCTTAGAGCAACTGTTCTTGCGGCAGGGACCACCGCTGGTGCTCAAACGCCACAATGGTTCCAATCTCAATCATCAGGCCGTCGATGAGGTCTTGGCCCGTTATGGGGTGATCCCGCTGAACTCGCCACCCCATTATCCGCCTTACAATGGCGGGATGGAATGCGCGGTACGGGAAATGAAAATCCCGCTGGTGGAGAAGATCCTCGCCAGCGGCCCGCTCCCGGAGTCCCAGGTGCAAGTCTGGGCAGAAGTGTTGGCGCACGAACTGAACCATCGCTCCCGCCCCTGCCTGCACGGGCAAGTCGCCTGCAAGGTGTTTCACGATGCAAAGCCAGCCCTGAAGATCTATACTCTCCGCAAGCGAAAGGAGACCTTCGATTGGATCAACGAACTGACCACGACGCTTATCCAGGTCTTGCCGGTTCACACTCAAAGCCAAGCCGAAACAGCGCGGCGTCTTGCTGTGGAAACTTGGTTACAGAGAAACGGAGTGACCACCATCACTCAGAACAAAAAAGTGCTACCCGTTTTCCGCGAACAATTCGCTCATAATTAGGTTGCCCACATGCGTTACGTACAGTGGGGGCTGAACGACGATTTCAAGATCGCAGTCCTTACAATCCAAGGGAGAGAGGAAGAGCAGAAGAAATGATGACAAAATCTCAGATCGTCGCGCATTTGGCCGAGAAGGTGGGGATCCCAAAGAAGACTGCCGCCGCGGTTCTCGTAGAACTCGTCACGGTGGCCACGAAGGAAGCCAAGAGCAGCGGGCAGTTTGTGGTTCCAGGACTAGGCAAGGCAGTGAAGGCAAATCGCAAGGCTCGCATGGGCCGCAATCCCCAGACCGGCGAGGCCATCAAGATTCCGGCCAAGACGGTGGTGAAATTCCGCCTGGCGAAAGCGTTCAAGGACGCCGTCGTGCCTCCTAAGAAGAAGTAGCTAGGTGAAGTAGATCCAACGTCAGCCAGTCCGAGCCCGCCTCCGGGCAGTCTGGTAGGCGGGTTATCCTGTGTCGTCGTGCTGCTGGAGACGCAAGGGCGCCGCCTCGAGTGGGCAGCACCGAAAAACCGTTGCCCTGCCCCTGGGAAGAAGGAAGCTGTTGAGAGTCAGACCACAGCGCTACAAATGTCCCCCATTGCAAGTGGGACTTCGCCTACAGAAAGAAGAGGTGTTGTCCCGGTTGCGGGACGCTGCTCCTGATCGCCTCCGACATGCTCTCCGACACCGAGTTCACCCAGCTCCGGAGTTTTTGGATGTGGGAACCTTTTAAGGAAAGATGGGGCTACATCCATGACTGGGAGGAGCACAAGCGTGAAGCGATGCAAAGGTTCCAGGAGTACTCGAAGGCGCGAATCGGTGGCCTAGCGGAAAATGAACAGACGCGCCAACCACTGACGAAGTGGATCCAGTGACGCTCTGAGGCTAAGCGAGATCCTACCGTATATCAAGATCCCTCTCGTGCCGGATCCGCATCCACTCCAGGCAAACACGTGCTCTGCGAGAAGCCGTTGGCACTCTCACTGGATAGTGCTGATCGCATTCTCGAGGCAGCGGAAAAGTCGGGCAAGATTCTCATGGTAGCCCAAGTGCTTCGATTCTGGCCGCAATATCGCGCTGCCTACGAAATCGCCCGCAGTGGCGAGCTCGGTCAGTTGTTGACGGTCCGCGCCGTACATCGCGGCGCCCCAATTGGGGCCAATAGTTTAATGATCCGGAAATGAGTGGCGGGGCGCTTTTCGATCTGCACATTCACGATTTGGACTATCTCGTTACTCTCTGGGGAAAACCATTGCGTGTCGTCCGGAGCGTCTTCATTGCGTTCAAACCCCTATCAACATTGATGCCGAAGCACATCCGAAGATTCGTAAGAGGAGTTTAAAATGGAAATATGGGATAATAAGAGAGGGGTGGACCAACATGGACAGGAGAGAGCTGCTAACAACACTCGCCGGGAGCGCGGCCGCAGGATGGGCGCTTTCGGCACTCCCGCTCAAAGGCACGGAGGATTCGCGATCTCAAATCCAAGCAGGAGATCTCGTTGATCTCCAGAAGATGTGGGATGCACGCTGGAGCCCCGAGCGGGCGTTTAAGTACATGGCACAATTCGGCGAGGTGAAGGGCTGCAATTACTTCAACACCCGGACCGGCGAGAGGATATTTCAGAACTCCAATGAGAAGTTGATCGCCGAGGAACTCGGCTGGGCCCGGGACGTCGCAGGACTGAACAGTGTTCGAATGTTTGTGTTACTTTCCAGTTACGAGTTGGGTCGGGACGAGCTTTACAAGGGCTTCGACAAATTCCTCGACATCGCGGCGAGCAATGGGTTGACGGTAATACCAATACTTGGGACAGAAGATATGCTGGACCCGGACGTTGATCCGAATTCGCCTGCCGCGCGTCGGGAGCCGGTTCTCGATTTCAAGCCCGGGGTTTTTGGTGGGCGCTGGGGGTATCCCGGTCGTTTGGGCTGGCCCTGCTGCGAACCGGACGCCGAGGTCAACCAGATGTTGATCGAAAAGTGGCCGAAGACAAAACCGCGCTTTAAGGACTTCGTCCAGAGTTTTATCGGCCGTTATGCCAACGACAAGCGGATCATCCTTTGGGATCTCTACAACGAGGCGCCGAATTGGACTCGGCCGGTGGTGGAGTACATGTTCAAGTGGGCAAGAGAGGTGAACCCGTCTCAACCGCTTTCCGTGTGC
>JBAVYG010000144.1:0-7411 GCA_049698675.1 Terriglobia bacterium | reverse complement strand
GCGCACCCCAGGCACGTACCTTCCCTGTTTATGGGGGCTCCGATCCACGACAAACTCCAGAGTCTCGGGACCCACCCCACAGTAGTTCAGGAGGACGGTGCCCTTCGCCGCCGCGCCATAAGCAGCCACACGCTTGGCCTCTCCTTTTGCTCGACCCAGGACTTCCAGAAGGGTCGCCTTGAGGTGGTCAACTCGCTGAGCGAAACTCCGGTAGGGACCTACTTTATCAACACCCCAAGAAGATTCCTCCTTGAGCGTTGCTTCGACCCTGGGCCGGTTGCCGGGGCGATGGCGGGGGACAACAAACAGTCGCAAGGATCCACCGTGGATGGGCAAGTGCTCGACATCCTCAATAACCAGGTCGTGTCGGTGGAAGAGCCGATCAAGCGCTGTTAGCGAAAAGTAGCAGAGGTGTTCCTGGTAAATCGTGTCGAACTCGCAGCGATCAATCATCTCTTTCACGTACGGGACCTCGATCACCGCCATCCCGCTGTCCTTCAAGATCAGTCGAATGCCGCTCACTACGCCGTTAAGGTCGGGCACGTGCGCCAGTACATTATTGCCATGCAGCACGTCAACACATTCGCCTTGATCCCGGAGTCTTCGAGCCAAATCTGCACCAAAGAAATCGCATAGAGTGGGAATGTCCCGCTCATGGACCGCCACCTTGGCGATGTTTGCCGCGGGTTCGATACCCAGAACCGGTATGCCAGCGCGCTTGTAAAACTGCAACAGGTAGCCGTCGTTACTGGCAATCTCCCCGGCGAGGCTCTTTCCGTTCAGATTTCGGGACGCGATGAGGCGCGTCACGATTTCTTCGGCGTTCCGGACTACCGTGTCGGAATACGAAGAAAAGTAGAGATATTCACGAAACAGCACATCGGGAGGCACGGTCTCTGTGATCTGAATCAGCGAACAGGAGGGGCAAAAAGCCAGGTCCGACGGATACCTTTGCTCCGGGCGGGCAAGCTCCTCCCGGCTGAGGTAGGCGTTAGCCAGAGGCATCTGGCCGAGCCGAAGTATGATCTCGGGCCCGTCGGTGCCACAGGAGCGGCATGAAATGGGGCGGGGCATTTCAGTTCTCCCGCTTCCAGCGCAAGGAATCGTCCAGTCGTCCTGTCCCGATCAAGTACTTCAGTTGTTTCACGCGCGTGAACTTGCGACCGTGAAAGTCCTCTGCTGTCATGCCCGTGGCACGATAGGCAGCGTAAAGCTCACGGGCCCCTTCCAGTGCGTTCCACCGGGGACGAAAGGCAGGAAAGGCTCGTTCCAGCTTGCTAAAATCCACTCGGTAATTGCGAGGATCGGGGCCCGCCTTTCCGCTGTACTCGATGGAACAGGTGGGGATAACCTGCTGGACGATTGCTGCAAGCTCCCGTACCTGATAGTTTTCGCTGTTCACGCCCACATTGAAAGCGTGACTCGAAACGAGTTCCAGGGGACCCTGAAGCACGCAGGCGAAAGCCTGGGCGACATCTTGGACGTGGACGATGGGACGCCAAGGAGAGCCATCGGACAGTATCAGGATCTTTCCGACCGTCACCGCCCAACCCACGAGATTGTTGAGGACAATGTCCAAGCGAAGGCGCGGCGAAACTCCATAAACAGTCGCATTGCGCAAGAAAGTGGGAGCAAAGCGGCCATCACCGAGCCGGGAAAGGGCCTCTTCGGTTCGAACTTTGGACTCCGCATAGGGAGTCAAGGGACGCATCGGAGCATCTTCTTTGAGCGTTTCTTCGCCGGCCGCCCCATACAAGCTGCAAGAAGAAGCATACAAGAACCGCCGCACTCCCGCTTCCTTGGCCAGCTCGGCCAGCCGCAAGGATGCGTTGTAGTTGATGTCGTACGTCCACTCCGGATTCAAATCACCCAGAGGGTCATTTGACAGGGCGGCGAGATGGATTACGGCATCAAAGCCCTTCAGTTCCTCACGGGTCACGTCACGGATGTCCGTCTTGAGACGCGGATAATCTTCCGGCGGCTTGACCAGATCGCCGTCAAAATAATAATCGGTGTCGAGCCCGGTGACTGGGTGTCCCAAGTTCCGTAAGTACTGAACCATCACGACACCGAGGTAACCTCGGTCACCTGTCAGTAGAATTCTCAACAATCAGTTCCTTTAAACCGCACTCAGTCTGGCCACACTCGCCACGGAGCACCTTTCTTCCAGGACTCGTTCAAGGCAAGAAAGTCACGGTAGGTATCCATGCAGTGCCAGAATCCATGATGGAGGTAACCAACGAACTGGTCTTCCCGTGTCAGTCGCTCGAGTGGCTCTCGTTCAAGAACGCAACTGTCGTCGTCGTTGAGATAATCAAAGAACTTGCGCTGAAAGACAAAAAAGCAGCCGCTGATAAATCCGCTCTGATCCAAGGGCTTCTCATTGAATTCCTTCACCAGTGAATCTTGTACGGATAATTCACCGTAGCGGGAGAGCGGATGAACGCCCGTCACTGTCCCGATCTTCCCGTGGCCAAGGTGGAATTCCCACAGCTTACAGATGTCGAGGTCCGCTACGCCGTCACCGTAAGTCATCATGAAGTGGTCTTCGGTAACGTACCGCTCAATGCGCTTGACCCGCGCGCCGGTCTGCGCCTCGGCTCCGGTGTCCGCAAATGTGATCGACCACTGGTCTCGCATCTCGGTCCCGTGGAATTCAGGATCCTCTTGAGAGTTGAGGCGCAAAGTAAAGTCACTGTTCATGAGGCGGTAATTCAAAAAGTACTCTTTGATCATCGAGCCCTTGTACCCCAAGCATAGTATGAAATCATTAAACCCGTAATGGGAATAGATCTTCATAATGTGCCAGAGGACGGGTTTACCACCGATCTCAACAAGCGGTTTGGGGCGGTACTCCGTTTCCTCCCGGAGGCGGGTTCCCATACCACCACAGAGAATCACAACTTTAGCTTTCATGTCGTCTTGAAAATTCTCCCGCTGACTGGGTTTAGGAGTGTGGGAATTGCCCTGCTAACCTGAGAGGCATTACTCGAGGTTCGGTTCGAGTTGGAAGCAACCTTCCGTGACGTGCGACCGTCGCCCGGAACTTTGCAGCCTTACAGAGCCTGATTCTCACGATTCAGATTGGCCTGGCCGGCGGAATTCGCGTTGGTGTCCTGCCCGTACCCTTCCCGGTACCCGTAACCATACCCGTATCCACTCTTGCCGATATCCACATCGTTAAGTGCCACACCTAGAATGCGCACCCCGGCGCCATAGAGCAAAGCCCGAGCGCGACGGACGACAGGGTATGGGGTTGCGTATCCCCGAACCACCAAAACCACTGCGTCTGTCAGCATTGACAGAATGCGGCTATCGGCAACGCTCAACAGAGGTGGGGAATCCACCACGACGTAATCGAATTCGGATCGAAGTCTGCGCAGCAAGTCACTGGCTGCGGGCGAAGATAAGACTTCCGCAGGATTAGGTGGGATGGGGCCGCAAGGAATGACCCACAGATTCTTCACGCCGGGCACGGGGAGAATAGCCTGGGCCAACTCCACGCGACCCGTCAAGCATTGCACAAACCCAGGTTTGTTTTCCACGCCCGTGGCGCGGTGGCACGCCGGCCGCCGCATGTCGCAGTCCACTATCACCACTCTGCTGCCCAAGCTGGCCAAGGTCGCTCCCAAATTCACCGTAGTTGTGGTTTTGCCTTCGCCAGGAAGGGCGCTAGTAATAAGGAGACTCTTCGGCACGGGATTGGCCGAGAGCAAAATCGAGGTGCGAAGAGAGCGGAAAGCCTCAACTGCGGCAGAATTGGTCTGAATCGCCGGGGCGATGGACACTTGCTCACCCGGGACAACAGCAGGCAGCTTACCCTGCTTAGACTTGCCGCCGCCGTTAAGAGGAAACGACTGAACCAGGCCCAAAGAGGGCAAACGCAAAAGGCTCTCGACCTCTTCCGGGGTCTTGAGGGTATTGTCGAGGTATTCTTGAAAAAACGCCAATCCGACGCCTAAGGCAGTTCCCACGATCAAGGCCAACGTGAGGCTGAGCAGAATGCGAGACTTGGGACCCCGTGGTACCTCGGCAGCATCTACCACTCGAATGTTACTTGCCGTCACCCCGGCAGAGACCTGCGCTTCCTTCATTCTTTGCAGCAACCCATCATAAAGCGACTTATTCGTGTCCACTTCCCGCTTCAGGATGTTGTACTGGATGGTCTTTGATGCGATGTCGTTGACCTCACGCTTTTGGTCTTCAACGGCTTGCGCCAAGTATTTTTCGCGCGCCACCGAAACTTGGTACTCCTCCACGATATTCTGCCCAAGCACTTTTTTCTGGTGGTCGAGGGAAGCCTGCAAAGTGTCGATTTGTTTCTTAAGGGCAATTGCTTTGGGATACTCCGGCTTAACCGTGGCCGTCAATTGGGCATAGTCGCGCTCTGCTTCGGCAAGGCGGGTGGCCAGATTTTGAACCAACCCGTTGGAAAGAACCCCGGGAAGGTCTTGAGTCTTCCCGGACTGTACGAGGCCATACAGGGATTGCTTTTGATAGCGATCAGCCTGGGCCCTGGTGTATTCCGTTTGAAGCTCGCTTAACCGAGTGTTAACCAGATTCTGCCTTTCAGTCACGAAGACAATCGAATTTGCTTGCGCATACTCCTGCAGGCTCTGCTCGGACTTTTCCACTCGAGCCTTGAGCCCCACCAACTGTTTTGACAGCCACTCCGACGCCTTATTCGCCTCATCCCATTTTACCTCGAGGTTTTCATAGATGTAGTCGTCCGCCAGCTTATTGGCGATGGCTGCGGCCAGTTTTGCATCGAAAGATTCAAAGGTCACCTCGACAAGATTGCTTCGGCGCACCGGGCTGATGTCAAGCCTCTTGGAGAAGTTTTTCACGCTGTTGAGGCACGCGTCGCCACTTGGATCGGCAGGACGAGGATCGGAGGGGGAGGGTATCGAATCCGGGTTCACGTCAATCAATCCCAGAAGATGGATTTGATAGAACTCCGGGTATCGATACAATGCCAAGTCTTGGACCACGCGCTCAGCAAGGGTACGGCTTTCAAGGACCTTGTATTGAGTCTCTCGGTAGCTGTCCAGGTCCCTCGATTCGGCCGCGACCACTTGACTAAAGGTCAGCACACTGGGCTCTTCGGGATTGATCTCCAGCAGGACCTTCCCTTCATAAATGGGTTTCTGCTTCAAAGTCCCGATGGCGACTGTCGTGAACACAATCAGGAGAGTGGCAAGTACGGTCCAGGGGCGTTTCAGGATCAATTGCCAATAGTCAAGCAGGTGCGGCACTTCCTCGGCCGAGACATCTAGCGTCTCGAAAGGTTGTCGCAAACTCTGGGGGCCTGAAAGTACCAGGCTCTGAGCGCGGTCTGTAGCGGGGACTTCTGCGTCTGGCATTAATCACCAACTCCAAGCTGGGTCACGCGTTTTAACGGGCCCAAATGAGCCATCCCGAGAAAGTGGCTACACTGACGTCGACAGCCCGTTCGCCTACGATTTTCTGCTTGCTGTCGGGAACAAAGAGGATGTCGTTCGCCGCGAGCATTGTGTCCTGTGCCTTTCCGCTTATAATTTTCGACAGGTTAATAGGCACTTCTGTCTTTGACCCATCCTGATTAGTTCTCAAAATACGAGCGGATTTCTTTCCCGCAGTTGGCGTAAACCCTTCCGCCATGGCAATTGCCTGAAGAACCGTCATGGTGGGGCGATCCTCAAGGACAAACCCCCCTGGCCTCTTCACCGCCCCAGTCACATAAACAACCTCGGCCTTGCTTACGGAAATGATGTCGAGAGGCTTCATCTCAATGTTGAGGGCTTCGTCCCTCGTGTAGAGGAGCCTGTTGAGGTCGATTTCAATTTGGTCCGGCCCGCGAATGTGCATTCCATCGACCGGCCGCAAATCCCCAAAGCCACTCTTGCGCGTGACCAGAACTGTGCGTCCCGCTGCCGATGTGCCCTTCTTGCCAAAGCCACCGGCCATCGAGAGCATTTCAATCAAGGTGCGCCGGCCAGTAAGGGGATAAAGCCCAGGCTTTTCTACTGCCCCAATGACGGATACAGGCTTAGCCTTGAATTCGCCGACAAAAACCGTTACCTGAGGGTCCTGGAGGTAATTCTCGCCCCATTCGTCCGCAAGCTCTTTCCGGAGCTGCTCGGGGGTCAACCCCGCTGCTTGGACGCGGCCAATCAGTGGGAGGGAAATCATCCCATCGTTGGCAACTCGAACGGTTTTCGAAAGTTCAGGAACGTTAAAGACCTCGACATTGATCACGTCCTCAGGTCCCAGTATGTAATTGGAAGCGAAGGGGACACCGGAGTGCAGGTCAGAATTTCCTTGCGTCTTTCCCTCTGTTGTATCCGCATTGTCCGTGGAATTCTGGATCCCTTGGATGTCCTGGGAAGGAGGCTTATCCTGGGCATCCTGTGCGCGCAACTGTGGCAAGGCAAGGAGAAACACGGACCACAGAAAAACTGTGAGCCCCAAAGATACACGTTCCACAAGACCCTTCATTATCTGCCCCGACATTGATTACGTCTCTCGGCGCCTCGCTGTGAGCAAGTCGGTGAGGAGATTCGCGCGTGAAACCTTGAAGCAAATACTCTACCCGCGCGCCAAGACAATGTCAAGTTAAATGAACCTCACAACACTTCCAGTTGCTCCGCCGCAGCGTTGTTCAACAAGCTGCAAAGTTGTTCAGTAATCTGCAAGCCTGATATTAGGGGAAGAGATTCGAGAGAGTGCAGTTGCGGAACGGCTTCCGGCGAGTCGCAGAAAAAGGGTATTGATGTTCGGGATCCAGGGAAATCCGCTTGTGGTTCTTCCCTGACTCCTGCAAAGCCGTGTAGGGAATCACTTCTATCTGGGGCACTCACTCCCACCCAACTATCAACTATGCTTGGTTTCCTGAACTTCTATCGTATAATGGAGTTGCAATTTCTAGTAATTGGAGGCGACCCCGCGTGAGCAGCAGGTTTTCACTTGCCGGCCACGCCGCTATGGGATTTCCCCTCCCTGTAGCGCCCTCGCGGGAGGATGCCTGATGGGGTTCGTACACCAGGGGAGGCGCGCGTCAGGTTGCGCAAGGTGCGCCAGGATCCAGATCTTACCAACTCAAGTGGGACGGAGAGTATGCAAATTGCCATAAAAACGAAACCTGCACGGGCGTTGCTGGTCATTGTAGAGGCTGCAATGCTCCTGATGCTGATAGGTTGGGTGGGTAAGGCCTACCTCGCAGATGTGCTGGCGAGTAAGCCGACACTGGGCAACCTCGAGCGTGCGGTCAAACTCGACCCGAGCAATGCCGCCTACCATATGCGATTAGGTGGTCTTTATGAATACAGCCCCGCGGATATCCAACTTGAGAAGGCCGAGGAACATTTTCGCCGGGCCACACATCTTGATTCCTGTGACCCTGAAACTTGGCTGGAATTGGCGGCTGCGATGG
>JBAVYG010000143.1:0-3008 GCA_049698675.1 Terriglobia bacterium | reverse complement strand
ATCGCACAATTCAATGGCTTCTCGGGACCAAGTTCGAGAGGCCAGGTCAAAGATCCCAGAACTCGAACCGACAGTCGGATCCGTCACAATTTGCCCCGAGAGCTTGAAAAGCACCCAATCACTAATCATGTTCATGTGGGCTGCCCTTTGGAGGATCTGGGGCTCGTGTTTCTTAATCCAACGGAATCTCGGCGGGGAGATGATGTTGAGCCAATCGCCGCCAAGGCGGTAAATGTTTTCGGCGATACCCATGCGCAGCATTTCGATGACCTCCTGTCCCGCTCGAGCATCAATATTGGGACAGGCCCAGATCTCGTTCCGATCTTTGTCGTACAGAACCATTCCTTCTCGCATGCTGCTTGCGGATACACCGATAATCTGGCGCGCGTTCAATTGCGCCTTCTTAAGAGCCGAACCGACACATTCCCGAAGCACCTCCCATGCTTCGCGTGTATCGAAGACTTGAGATCCAGGGTATTCAGGTAACACCTTGGGCAGCCATTCTCTCTGAGCAAAGGAAACGGCCGCCCCATCGGTATCGAAGATGACTGCTCGTCCACTGCCCGTACCCGCGTCCAGCACCAGGATGTAGGCCTTTGAACTCATGGGTGTGTGTGTAGTTTCACTCCGTGCTCCCTTTCCATGATTCGCAAAGCGCGGTCGATTTCCTGGCGCGTTCTTTTCTCTGACCATGCCAGCGCCGACGCCAGCACCTCGGCCAGTTCTACCAACCGTTCAAGGCTCAATTGGCCCAACAACGCCATGATGGTTCTTCTCAATATCAGGTCATCCAGGTGGACGTTTTTCTCCTCCTCGGCCAGAAACAGAATCTCACGCCGACTGTACTCGGGTAGTGAACGGAGGGGCTCGTCGTGGGCGCTCGAAAGGAACTTTGCCACGTCGCTGGCGCGAGTCCCGTAGCGGTCCAGCAATGTCTCCACAAGTTCCGCCGGTAACCCATATTTCTCCTTTAGCGATGCCAGCCATTCTCTTTTTTCTACCCCAGATTGTGGGAAATTTCTACCGCCGCCAATGGGCAAGTCCGCTGAATTCACCAGACGCGGCCTGCCCAAGGAATTGAGAATCTTGTCCGCTACCTGTTCCGCAAACGCGCGGAAGGTAGTCCACTTTCCACCGATCAGAGAATAAATCGGGAATTTGATTCCATTTCCGGGCGGGAGAATTGCGCAAATATGGTCCCGACTAATCTCGCCTGGCGTCGAGGAGTTACTGACGGGGAGTGGGCGTACTCCGCAGAACCTGTAGATGATGTGGGATCGGTCCACTGGGATGGCGGGAAAAACTCGCCGTATGGATTCCAGAATGTAGTCAACCTCATCCTCATCGCAAAGCGCTGTTTCGGGATCTGAAACGGGAATGTCGGTCGACCCGGCAATGACTTTTCCCTGCACCGGATAGAAGATGCAGATACGTCCATCGGCATTGTCAAAATAAAGCATTTGGCCCTGTGTAGCGTGCAGGAGTTCCGGGTGGTCAATCACGATGTGCGAACCCTTGGTGCCACCAATATACTGAGTCTCGCGCTGCAAAGCATGGTTGGTGAAATCAATCCACGCACCGCTCGCATTGATTACAACCCTGGGCCGGATTCTAAACGTCTGACCAGAAACTTCATCCGCCAGAACAACCGTGTCCCCGCTCGCTCCGATGGCCCGAACATAGTTCAGCGCCTGAACGCCCGAACACTGTCGCTCCGCATCTAGAACAAGCTCCAGGCAGAGCCGCTCGGGATAACTGATACACGCATCGTAATAGGTCGCCGTGCAGACAATCCCCTTATTGAGCTGAGGTCGCAAGGCCAGAGCAGCCCGGCGAGAGCTGAAGCTGTGCCGCGGGAGCGGGTTGCGACGGCCGGCAAACTGGTCGTAGAACGACAATCCTATTTTGAATGTCAAAGCACCCCTGTCATGGGGTGGCACTCTGAGCCCGAGAAACTTTCCCAAGGCACAAAGCAGGCCCGCGGTCCAGTCGAACATGGGTATGGTCGTGGGAAGAGGTCGCACATAATGCGGGGCGTTCTTTAGAAGCCGATTCCGCTCCCGCAACGATTCTTTGACCAGCCGGAATTCCCTGTTTTCAAGATAACGGAGGCCCCCGTGAATGACGCGGGTGGAGGCAGCACTGGTGCCAGAACAGAAATCGGATTTTTCCACGAGCAGCGTATCTATATCTTGAAGGGCCAATTCGCGAAGGAGACCAACGCCATTGATACCACCTCCCATTATCAGGGCCGAGACTTCCGCCCTTCGGCCCATGATCTCAAGCTGCTCCTCTCGATTCATTCTGGGGACAGCTCCGGCATCATATCCTTCTCCAGTGGTGCTTCCTTCGGCGTGCTTTCCACACGCACTACATTCCCTTACACATTCGCCGCCACGCATTAAGTCGTTGTGCTTCAGAGTAGCAGGCTAATCTCCTGGGTCGGCTTTCGGTTCATCCCATATTTGTTTCTCGTCCTTGGCGTAGGAGATGTTGTTGATATCCACCAGCATCTCTTCGATGCCCCTCCTGATCCGCCCTATTCGTCCGCGGTCTTCGAAATCTCCCTCAATCTCCATAAGGGCCTTGAGATTTGAGACCAGGCTTTGCTTGTAGGCCAGACGCCCCCCGCCGTCCAAGTAGGGTTCCATCAAGTACCTGGCCGCACCGGGCGTGGCTCCAAAAGGATATTCGACCGAGCAAAGTTGCAACTCCCCGGGTGGAGGCGCCTTGTAGAAATCGTTGATCTTCTGTTCGTTCCACTGCGCAAAATAATCGTTCTCCGTTTTCTGGAAAACCTCCACTAGCTTTCGATGTGCCGCAGTGTTCTTCGGCCGGTACAGCGACTCGAGCACTTCGCTGAGCACGTCCTCAACACTTCTCCCAACGTCGCTCATGAGCCGCCCGCCAAACGCGATGTTCACTTCCGTGCTCGGATTGATCACCGGTCCCTGGTAGTACATCACCCCTCGCCCGCCGGCTTGGTACAGTTCCTTGAGGTGCTTGCC
>JBAVYG010000142.1:0-4664 GCA_049698675.1 Terriglobia bacterium | reverse complement strand
GAATAATTTCAGGCCAATCTTACCCCCTGTCCCTTGTTATAATTGTCCGCCGCAAGCAGGTTAGGAGTCGCAACGTTTAAATGCCGGAAGATGTGAACAATCGCCAATCACCGGAGGGCTGGCACTGGGTGCGGCTGGGAGAGGCGTGCCGCGTGGTTGGCGGCTCCACGCCAAGTTCTGGTGTGACGGAATTCTGGGACGGGGATATTGTTTGGATTACGCCCACCGACCTCGGGAAGCTCAAAGGCCATCTCATCACCGATTCATCAAGACGAATCACTGAATCGGGTTATGAGAGCTGCGGAACCGAACTTGTCCCGGTCGGTTCAGTCGTTCTCTCCAGTCGAGCACCAATAGGGCACCTGGGCATTGCAGGAGTACCCCTTTGCACGAATCAGGGGTGCAAAACCTTCGTTCCGGGCGCAAATGTCGATTCTCAATTCCTGTTCTTTTCGTTGAGACAAGCTGTTCCAACCCTGCAATCTCTGGGCAGTGGTGCAACTTTCGCGGAGATTTCCAAGTCGGAATTGGAGGGTTTTGAGATTGCACTTCCCCCGCCTTCTGAACAAAAGCGGATTGCGGCAATTTTGAATGAGCAGATGGAGGCGGTGAAGCGAGCGCGGGCCGGCGCCGAAGCCCAACTCGAAGCCGCCAAAGCCCTCCCCGCCGCCTACCTCCGCGCCGTCTTCTCCAGCCCCAAGCTCCAACAATGGCCGATGAAAACGCTGGGCGAAATTTCCAAGCTACTACCCTCCAAGTCCATCGCGACAAACGGGGACGCTGAGGTCCTTGCCATCACAACAGCTTGCTTGTCAGAGGGCGGCTTCCTTGCCTCTGGGGTAAAGGTGGCCCGAATGTGGGCAGTGGACGTGGCTGAATGCACAGTAGCCCGCGGCGAGGTGTTAGTGGCCCGAAGCAATACACCAGAACTGGTCGGTCGCGTTGCCATGTTCCCCGGAGAACCGAGAGGAGCCGTAGCATCAGACCTCACGATTCGTATTTGGCCCGCGAATGACGTCAGTTCCGAGTTCCTGACCGCATATCTCTCGTTCCTTTACCAGACGGGCCATTGGAGAGAACGCGCTGGTGGCGCCAGTGGCTCTATGAAAAAGATCACACGGGACCAGATTCAAGCTGAGCAAGTTCCGGTGCCTCCAATTGCTGGCCAAGAGCGCATTGCAGCCATGCTGAACGAACAGATGGCCTCGGCAGAGCGAGTGCGCAACGCTATCGAGGAAGAATTGGACGCCATCAACAAACTGCCCGCCGCCCTCTTGCGCCGGGCCTTCAACGGAGAGTTGTGACATGGCAGATCAAGAAACGGTTTGGTGCATTCGTGCGGGCGGGAGCAGTGCTGCTGAGAAACTGTTCCTCGAAAAGAAATTCGTGGCCTTGAGTTGGCCAGCCATGGGGGACCTCTCAAAAATCAAACCGGACCGAGAGGCGTTCAAGGCTAAGCTTGGCGAGACATATCCTCGGGGAAAACCTGGAGCCATTCCAACCAAGGCTGGGGAGCTATTTCGTTTCGTGCACGAGATGGCCATAAACGACATCGTTGTATATCCGTCGAAAGTGGACCGGCACGTTCACATAGGTCGGGTGCAAGGGAACTACACGTACCGGCCGGACCTAGACGAAGACTATCCACATCTTCGTGCAGTGCAATGGCTCAAATCAGTCCCCCGCCTATCCTTCACTCAGGGTGCTCTTTATGAAATCGGGTCAGCGCTTGCCTTCTTCCAGATCAAAACGTACACAGATGAATTCTTGGCAGTGCTAGCGGGAATCCCATTGCCCGTGCCAGTGGCCGAAGACCCGACGACAATTGAAGTCGCCGAGGATATCGAAGAAACGACGAGGGATTTCGTTTTGAAACGGCTCGCCCAAGAGTTAAAAGGCCATCCACTGGAGGGATTTGTAGCCCACCTGCTCCAGGCTATGGGTTATAGGACTCGCGTTTCCCCGGAGGGGCCAGACAGCGGAGTTGACATCCTCGCACACAAGGATGAACTTGGGTTCGAGCCGCCCATCGTCAAAGTGCAAGTGAAGAGCACAAGTGGGAGCATCGGTGAGCCGGTTGTCTCGCAGCTAAACGGAAAGCTCTCGACAAATGAGTGTGGGCTACTTGTGACCCTCGGGACCTTCACGCCGCAGGCCCGCAACTTTGCCCAAAGCAAGAGCAACCTCCGGCTGATTGACGGGGAAGAATTGGTCTCGCTGATCTACCAGCATTACGAGGAATTCGACTCGCGCTATAAGGGCCTCTTGCCATTGAAGCGGGTTTACGTTCCCCAGCCCATCGAAGAGGGAAACGAATAGAACATGGCTCGTAACGGGAGAAATGGAAACGAAAGGCGCCTCGCGACTCAACAGTCGGTCAACGGTGCCATCAAGTCAATCTGCGACATCATGCGGCGCTCGAACTGCGCGGGCGCCTTGCAATACGTCCCCGAACTCACCTGGATTCTCTTTCTCCGTATTCTGGACGAGCAGGAAGCCAAGGATGCGGAGCGCGCCGAGGCCGTCGGCGCAGAACTCATGCCGTCGCTGGAGGCGCCTTACCGCTGGCAGGATTGGGCAGCGCCGGAAGGACCCAAGCGCCAAGAACTTGCAGGCGGCACGCTCGGCGCATTCAAGGGCTTTGTGGATGGAGAATTGATCCCCCACCTAAAGAAACTGAAGGAGCGTCCGAACGCTACCGCCCGGCAAAAAGTCATCTCCGAAATTTTCTCCGGCATTGACCGGACCCGCATCGATACAGAGCGAAACCTTTTGGACATTCTCGATAAGGTCCACGAGATTAGCGGCGAAAGCGTGGACACCACGCACGTCTTCACTCTGTCGCAGATTTACGAAGGCTTGCTGCTGAAGATGGGCGAGAAGGGTAACGATGGCGGGCAGTTCTTCACCCCGCGCGAAATCATCCGCGCCATGGTGCGGGTGATTGACCCCAAGGTCGGCGAAACGGTTTATGACCCCGGCTGCGGTACGGGAGGCTTTCTGGCGCAGTCTTTTGAGCACATGGCCGGACCGGACAATCGCGACATCACTTCGCCCGACCAGCTTGAAACCCTCAAAGTGCGGACGTTCTATGGCCGTGAGAAGGACAACGCCATCTACCCCATTGCACTTGCCAACCTCGTGCTGCACGGGATGGATGAGCCGCACGTCTGGCACGGCAACACCCTGACCGGCGCGGAGACGTATGGTGGCTTGTTCACGGGCGCTCCGGCGCTCTATGACGTGGTGCTGATGAATCCACCCTTCGGCGGTAAGGAAGGCAAGGAGGCCCAGACACGCTTTGCCTACAAGACCGGCGCAACCCAGGTGCTCTTTCTTCAACACGTGATCGACAGCCTGAAGCCGGGCGGGCGTTGTGGGATCGTGCTGGACGAGGGCGTGCTGTTCCGCACCAATGAGACGGCCTTCGTCCAGACCAAGCGCAAGCTGCTGGACGATTGCGACCTCTGGTGCATCGTGAGCCTGCCGGGCGGCGTGTTCACGGCGGCAGGCGCGGGAGTGAAAACGAATCTGCTTTTCTTCACCAAAGGCCAGCCTACGGAAAAGGTTTGGTACTACGATCTTTCGGACATCAAAGTCGGAAAGAAGAAACCGTTCACGGTGGACAAGTTTGAGGACTTCTTTCGCTTGCTTCCCGCACGTGGCGACAGTGACCGAAGCTGGACCGTCACCCGGGATGAAATCGAGAAGAAAAATTACGACCTGAAGGCCGTTAACCCCAACGCCAAAACCCACGAGGACACGCGCACGCCGGAAGAGTTGTTGGACCTCATCGAAGCTAAAGGCAAGGAAATAGGCGAGGCGCTGTCTGCACTCAGATCACATAAGAGCGGCTAATAATCACCCGCTGGCTTGACTGCCAAGCTGTAGCGGAAACTTTAGCGGGTAGTGCCGACTCTCGTCTTTCAGAGAGTCTCGGGCGTTTCCTTCAAATCCGCGTTCCTTCATTTACCAGCAACCCTACACGATCGACCGACAAAATGGGATTCTCGCGCACCTCGCTGTCCAGACACCCAGCGCAATCGCGCGCGCCCGACCACTCCCGGCCCTCGGCGGGTTTGACAAGGCCCGCCGTCACGTTCGCTTCGCTGACGTCCTGGACCTTCCAGCCAGCGTCCGTCAGGAGCTTGTCAATTTCTCTCCGTGACTTCTCTTCCGGCTTCTCTCCCATGTTGGAGATTATACTCCCACAATGCTGCTCACCCAGGTGCAATTGGTCAGAGACCTGCGATTCAGACAGTCGGGGGAGGGCGCGAGGCTGGCGGGAGGCAGGAGCGGCGAGACGAGGGGAATTGGGCGCTGGAGTGGAGGCGTGTTGAGACGGGTGGCCAGCCTGGCGAGTTCCATGTCAACGCCGACGACCTCAATGGGAAGCCGGGCAATATCTTGCAACTTGACGGCGGCCGCTTTTTCCCCGCGTGCGCGCCAGACCGAGTAATAAACCTCGCCCCAGTTGACCACCGACATCGCGAGCGGCCCTTTGCCCTCCGCCGCCTTCGCCAGTAGCTCTTCGACCTTGTCGGCACCCGCGCGGTCCTCGAAAGACGTCATGAGGGCGCGGTCGTGTAGGGCCGAACGGCGTTCGGCCCACACGGGCCAGCACCGCCGGCCCCTACTCCCTGGCGCCCGCAACAAGAAGGGGC
>JBAVYG010000141.1:0-2416 GCA_049698675.1 Terriglobia bacterium | reverse complement strand
AATCAGACCAACCGCCGTGTCACGCAAAGCAGGGGGAGAAACCAGAAATACCAACTTCCCCCGTCGTTCCAACAGATTATCGCTTTAAAGAAGAGAAGTTTTTGACAGAACCCCCTGAAAATGGAGGAGGAACAACATGAAGATACTGCTGGCTGTGTTAGGAGTATTGGTGCTGATCGGCCTCATCCTGGGAGGAACTTACGTCAGCAGCCGGAACGAAATGGTCCGTAAGAACGAAACCCTCAAACAAGCTTGGTCGCAGGTGGATGTGGTGCTGCAACGGCGCGCCGACCTGATCCCGAACCTGGTGGCTACCGTGAAAGGCTATGCGCAGCAGGAGGTGAAAGTGTTCGGAGATGTCGCCAATGCCCGCGCCGCCTTGTTGAATGCCCGGACGCCGGCAGACAAGATCGCTGCGAATGGCCAATTGGATGGCGCCCTGGGCAGGCTGCTGGCCATCGTCGAGAACTACCCCAATCTCAAATCCAATCAGAACTTCCTGGCCCTGCAGGACGAGCTGGCGGGAACCGAAAACCGCATCGCCGTCGAACGCCGGCGGTATAACCAAGCCATCCAGGATTACAACACCTTCATCGGTCTTTTTCCCAATAACATCTTTGCCCGGTGGGCCGGATTCCAACGGAATAATGACTACTTTGCTGCTTCCGAGGCTGCGCGCCAAGCTCCCAAGGTTGATTTCAGCACGCCCAAGCAGTAAACCACGAAGGCGCCAAACAAGAAGTAGGCAGTTTTGTTACTCGTCTTGGCAGTGAAGACTTCGATGGAGGGGCTTGGGTTCTGGGCCGGCCCGCTTCGCTGCGTTCGCGGGCGGCTGAACGCTAGTGCAGCCTGACCAGTTCTCGAAGGAGTGTGCTCACATCGGGCGAACCCCAGCCCGTAGCGAGATCCCATCCAGTAGTTGCGTTGTATCCTGGCACGCCGTGGAAGCTGTTGTTGCCAACCGTCACATCGTGGAAACCGATCCCGCGTAGCAAGTAGAGTCTCTGATTCAGGAACCCAAGGGGGTGACCGGCTAACTGATCGGCGTCAGCGATGATGCCCGCCCATTGTGGAGAACCCTCGCTGGTGCCGCCGACGATATAGTAGCCTGGAGTCCCGACAAAACTCATATAAATCAAAATCGACGTGTTTGGGTCAGCGTTGTACGCTACATCCGGGATGCCGCGATGATGATTGAGTTTCCTCTGAACGGATGCTGGAAGCAGATACTGATAGAGCGGTTCCAGGAATTGCTGGCTAACGCCACCGCCAGACGCGCCTGCACCCCACGCGCCTGTACTGCTCCAAACAGTCTCTGACTGGTAGTTGCCCTCAGTGTCGGCATAGAGACTGGTGCCACCGACCGCCGTGACCAAGGGTGATGACGCCGGGAAACCCACGGTGGGGAAGGAGTAATAGTTATAGCTGATATCCTTATTGGCGCTGCCCCAGTCTCCCGAGCTTGCCAATACGGTGACATTTTCCAGGGCGGCGCGCAAGTAGAAGCGCTCAAAGTCAGCCATCACCTGCTGACCTGCCCGGTCGAATAACGTGTTCTCGGTCGCGCCCCAGCTTTGCGAAATGATTTTACCCAGGTGGTGATCCAAGGCATACTGCTCGAGTTGCAGAAACTCCGGTAGGCCCTGCACACCCTCGGTTTCGCTTACAGGGCTGGTCAACAAAACAATGCCGGCGCCCGGCGCCAGGGCATGCGCCCACTCAACGTCGAGAGTCGTCTCGAATGCCCAACCGACTTGTTCGCTGTTGCTAGGGTCGAAAAGCACAGTACCCAGGGGCGCGAGCACAGTAAACGAAGGCGGCTCAGGCAGGCCGTAGCCAGCGTCAAAGGTCGACAGATCTTGCTGGATCGTGGGGCTGCCAAACGAGTCAATGATGATTATCGTCTGGCCGGCGCCGGTATAGCCAGCGTCTAACAGAGCTGTCAAGCCGTAGGCATTTCGAATCTCCTGGGGGCTATAGCACGGAATGCCCGTATCAATGCGGCACTCGGCGTCTGTGGGAGGCAGGAGAGAAGAAGTGGAGACGAGCTTCAGCCCCTTCACCTTTGTCACCCGAGAGATGACCTCTGGACGCTTATTCGGGGCCTCTTGCGCTGGGAAAGCTGATGGGGCCTGCATGGCCAACACACATGGAAGCAACACGAAACTAATGCCAACTACCGAGCGGATGAATCGCCACATCGTCGGCCTCCTTTTCAAAATTCCGATGTCCTTCAATTGATAGGGGTGCATGTATATCACCCCACAGTTATCATCGGCAGTTAGGTTGGGTATTGTTAATTTGAGCACGTGGGTTTCGCTCGCTAAGGACTAGGCCCCGATGTATTTCGCATAAACGCTTCGAGCCACCGCGGGGTCGTGCGTGCCTTTCACGATTGCCCGGCCATCGGGGAAAA
>JBAVYG010000140.1:0-8966 GCA_049698675.1 Terriglobia bacterium | reverse complement strand
AGCGGAGCGAAGGGGAGGAATCTCTCAGGTCCTTTGTGTCCAGAGCGAGATTCCTCCCCTTCGCTCCGCTCTGGGGCGGAATGACAGCGCAGCGGTCTTGGCCAGCCAGTGTGGAAACACAGCCCTCTCCTTTGGGGAGAGGGTGGCGAGCGTAGCGAGCCAGGTGAGGGGTTACTTGCTTGTGGTCGCCCGTCTAATGGTTCCTCTTCGCGCAAGTGACCCCTCACCCGGCCCGCGCCAGCTGGTGAAAACGCCGGTCGCGGTCCACCCTCTCCCCTGGGGAGAGGGCGAAGAGAAATTTCCACTAGGAGCGAACTCATATGCACTACCGCGAACTCGGCCGTACGGGCTGGAAAGTCTCGGAAATCAGCTTTGGAGCGTGGGCGATTGGAGCGGACTGGGGAGAGGTTGACGATAAAGAATCCCTCGCCGCCCTGCACTGCGCCATCGACCTTGGTGTCAACTTTATCGACACCGCAGACGTTTACGGCATGGGCCGCAGTGAGCGGCTGGTGGCGCGGCTGCGCAAAGAACGGAAAGAGACCCTGTACGTCGCCACCAAGGCCGGCCGCCGGCTCTCCCCGCACACGCCCGATGGATACAACAAGGCGAACCTTACCCACTTCGTTGAGGACAGCCTGAAGAATCTCGAGACGGATTGCATCGACCTTCTGCAATTGCACTGTCCGCCGACAGTCGTGCTCTACCGGCCGGAGGTTTTCGGCATCCTCGACGACTTGGTCCGGGCTGGCAAGCTCCGCTATTACGGCGTGAGCGTGGAGACCGCGGAAGAGGCGCTGAAAGCCATCGAATATCCCGGCGTGCAGACCATTCAAATCATCTTCAATATGTTTCGGCAGCGCCCTGCGGAACTGTTTTTCCCGGAGGCCAAGCGGCGGCGCGTGGGTATCCTGGCGCGTGTGCCGCTGGCGAGCGGGCTTCTGTCGGGACGGATGACCCACCACACCACTTTCGCCAAGGATGACCACCGCAGCTTCAATCGCCAGGGAGAAGCGTTCGACCGGGGTGAGACTTTCTCTGGCGTGGATTATGAAATCGGGCTGGAGGCTGTGGAGATTCTCAAAAGCCTTGTTCCGCCGGGCGCCTCGATGGCTCAACTGGCCCTGCGATGGATCCTGATGTTTGACGCTGTCACCTGCGCCATCCCGGGAGCCAAGCGTGTCGCGCAGGTTGAGGATAACGTCCGCGCAAGCGATCTGGCCCCGCTGAGCGAAGCGCAAATGGCCAAGGTGCGCGAAGTTTACGACAGCAAAATCCGCGAACTCGTGCACCAGCGATGGTGACCGCGTAGCGCCGACCGCGCGCCTGCGGGGTTGGCACGTGGAGTTTGGAAATTGCGAAGGTAAACGCTCTAGCCGCGAACACGGTGGGGCCATCCCTGGGAGTGTCATTCCGAGCGCAGCGAGGAATCTCGCTCTGTGCTGAGGTGGATCGGAGCTCAAGGTGACTTAGGGGGCAGGTGGAAGAAAGAACAGAGCGAGATTCCTCGCCGCGCTCGGAATGACACCGCGAGGGCTGAAGCAGCTTGCCAAATGTCCAAACTTCAGCGCCACAGCGGCGCTGAAAATAAGTCAGGAGTGTCATCATGCCTAAAAATCGCACACCACGAATAATCCTCGCGCTTGTCTTGTTTTTCCTGATTGTTCTGCCCCTCTTCACCAACGGTGTTGACCTGTTGGTGGATTGGCTCTGGTTCAAGCAGGAAGGTTTTCGGGTCATCTTTCGCACGATCCTCGTAACCCAGATCAAACTGAGCGGGCTGGTCGGAGTGGGTTTCATGATCGTGACCGCATTGAACCTGCTGATTGCCCGCGGGCTCGCCCACCGGCATGGCTATCGGGTCAACGGTGAGGTCATCGAGTTTTCGGCGCTCGACCGCTTCGGCATGACTTTCCGCTGGCTCATCTGGGCTGGCGTTCTGCTGATTGGATACGTGATCGGGCAATGGGGCATGTCCCACTGGCTGGAGTATCTGATGGCGAAGCACCCGCAAACCCTCGGCCAGCAGGACCCGCTGTTTGGCATCGATTTGGGCTTTTATCTCTTTCGTCTGCCCTTCAACTGGTTCCTTTATTACCTCGCGCTGGCGGCGGTCATTGTGTGTCTCTTGAGCGCCGTGTTCCTCTATCTTGTGGAGGGCGGGGTATGGGTCACGCCGCGTGGGCCCAAAGTGATGGGGGCGGCGCGCGCCCACCTGATGGTGCTGGCGGCATTGCTCTTTGTCGTCTTCGCCTATCGAGTTCGGCTGGCCATGTACGGCTTGCTTTATTCCCCGCGCGGGCTCATCTATGGCGCTGGGTACGCGGATGTGCACGCCACCCTGCCGGTTCTAAGAGTGGAACTCTTCCTTTGCCTGTTGACGGCCGTTGCATTCCTGGCCGGGGCGATGTGGGGGCGTGTGCGGCCGGCGCTCTATTCCGTGGGTCTTCTGGTGGCCGTGGCCGTGCTCGGCGGGTCGCTCTATCCCGAGATTGTCCAGCGCTTCATCGTGGCCCCCAATGAGATTGACCGGGAACGCGACTACATCGCCAACGCCATCAAATTCACCCGCCAGGCGTATGCGCTGGATCGTTTCGAGGAGCGCGAATTCTCCGCCGTCGAAGACTTGAGCTTGGATGACATCCGGAAGAATGAGGCGACATTCCGCAACGTCCGCATGTGGGACCACAAGCCGCTCTTGACCACCTTCTCCCAGCTCCAGGAGATCCGCACTTACTACGACTTCCAGCACGTTGATAACGACCGCTATTGGATTGACGGGATTTACCGCCAGGTCTCGCTCTCGCCGCGCGAGCTTTCTGCCGCCAGCCTGCCGGGCCGGAGCTGGATCAACGAGCACCTGGCATACACTCACGGCTACGGCCTTTGCCTCGGGCCGGTGAATGAATTCACCAATGAAGGCCTGCCGGTACTGTTCATCAAGAACATCCCCCCGGTCTCCACCATGTCCATCCGGATCACCCGGCCTGAAATCTATTACGGCGAGCTCGGGAACGACTACTGCTTCGTAAGAACCCGGGCGCAGGAGTTCGATTACCCCCAGGGAGACCAGAACGTCTATGTTACGAACTACCAGGGTGCGGGTGGAATCCCGGTTGAGAACTTCTGGCGAAGGCTCCTGTTCGCGCTGGCCTTCGGCGAAAAGAACGTCCTGTTTTCAGGCGATATCCAGCCCGCAAGCCGGTTGATGATCTACCGGCGGGTTCTGGATCGCGCGCAGCGGCTCACGCCTTTTGTTGCTTACGACCACGACCCCTACCTGGTGGTCGCGAGCGATGGGTCGCTTTACTGGATACTGGATGGCTACACCACCTCCGAGATGTACCCCTACTCAGAGCCTGCGGAGGGAGTAGGCAATTACATGCGCAATGCCGTCAAGGCGACCATCAATGCTTACAGCGGGCAAGTGCGCTTCTACATCAGCGACGCCTCCGACCCGCTCATCCAGGCTTACAACATTATTTTCCCGGGAGTTTTCGAGCCGCTTTCGGCCATGCCCGAGGATCTGCGCGCCCACATCCGCTATCCGGAAGAGTTCTTTTCCATCCAGGCCGGCAAGTATGCCCTGTTCCACATGACGGACCCGAGAGTCTTCTACAACAAGGAAGACCTGTGGCGGGTTGCGCAAAGCGCCGCGCGTGGCGCCGCCGCGCCGATGAGCCCCTACTTCACCATCATGAAGCTGGCGGAAGTGGGCGTACGGGAAGAATTCATCCTGATGGTGCCGTTCACTCCCGCGCGCAAAGACAACATGATTGCCTGGATGGCTGCCCGGTGCGATTACCCCGACTACGGCAAGGTGCTGGTCTTTACCTTCCCCAAGCAGAAGCTCGTGTACGGGCCGCAGCAGATCGAATCGCGAATCGACCAGGACCCTGGCATCTCCCAGGCACTCACGCTCTGGGGGCAGGGCGGCTCGACGGTGATTCGCGGCACCTTGCTCGTCGTCCCGGTTTTGAATTCGGTCCTCTACGTTGAACCTCTCTACCTCGCCGCTGAGGCCGGAGGCGGTCTGCCGCAATTGAAGCGCGTAATCGTGGCCTACTCGGACCACGTGGTGATGGAGGATACGCTCGACGCGGCGCTGAGCCGGATCTTCAGCGGCACGGTGACCACCAGTACGGTGCCCGCTCCGACTGCGGGGCCGGCCGCGCAAGCACCCACCAAGGCGCCTGGCGCCACGGCGCTCGATACCCAGGCGCTCATCCGCGAGGCCAACCAACATTACCAACGCGCCTTGCAGTTGCAACGCCAGGGCGATTGGGCAGGCTACGGCGAGGAGGTGAAGAAGCTCGGCGAAGTGCTAAACCGCCTGGCCTCCACACCACAAGCAGCAGGAACCAAGTAGGTCTAGGGTTTGTGGCGGGCCAATTGGTATAACACGAGACTGAGGCCGGGAATATCCTCGAAATCGTGTTTGTTCCGGGTTAGCAGCCGGCAGGCATGTTGCAGGGCCTGACTGGCCAGCCAAAGGTCCTGAACGCGGTAACGATGCTGCCGGCCTGCGGCCTTAATCTGTGCGGCAAGGCTGCCGAAAATACCTCCCGTCGTGCCATCGATCGGCAGGAGGGGCTTGCGCTCGAGGCGCCGGAGGGCAGCCAACCGCTTCTGGCGAGTTCCCGGGTCGGAGGCAATTTCCGCGCCGAAGCGCAACTCGGCGAGAGTTACGGGAGACATAAAAATGGGTTCGCCCTGGGTCAGCGCCTCGACATCGGCGGGGGCCAGGACGCCCCGCTCCACGTCAACCCACACGCACGTATCCATCAAGAAGGCCATGGGTTACGAATACCCTTATTGAGCCGGCTTCCCTTCCACCGCCCCTTGCGGCTATCCGCCTCCCATGTGGCGGCAGCGTCGTCCGGGAGGGTCCGATAGAGGTCCGCCATGGCATCAAGTGCGGTTTGTCGCGCCGGACCGGGGAGGAGGCGAGCAACCGGTTGGCGGTTTCTTTCGATAACGATAACCTCGCCCTCGACGGCCAACCGATCCAATACCCGGCGTAGATTGCGCGCCAAGTGAGTTGCAGTAATAGTCTTCAATCATCCACCTCAATGCGTAAAATACGATTTGATCAGATTTTACCACACTTCTGGGTGAACACAACCGGCTCGGCCAGGGCGATTGGGCAAGCTACGGCGAGGAGGTGAAGAAGCTCGGCGAAGTGCTAAACCGCCTGGCCTCCACACCACAAGCAGCGGGAACCAAGTAGGGAGCAGGGTAGCGCAGACTTGTCCTTCAAGTCTGCGGCTTCTTCTGGCCTTTGCGCGAAGAGCCGCAGAGTTGCAAAACCCGCCGCAGCGGGAGGGAGTCCGTCAGCCGACGGATTGACCTGCTCGATTTGTCTAATACCCCACACCGCAGAGGTCCGCGCTACCTTGCTACCATCTGCTACTGGCAAAGTCTATATGTAGACAGTTGATTGGTTTGCCGTAGCGGCGAGTTTACCTCGCCACATGGCGGCGTAAAGCCGCCTCTACATCAAAATGCTCCAGGTGATTCCCCTCCCTGATAAGGAGGGGAACAGGGGTGGTTGACCTGGTCGATTTGTCCCGTACCCCACACCGCAGAGGTCCGCGCTACGCTTGCTGCTCCTTGGATAGCAGCGGAGCCTGAATTTGGGGCGGGATGTTTTCGCATTTGAATTGCGGGAGAAGTGTTCAACAGCTCTAAGCGACATGCTACAGTCTTACTGTTACTCAAATGCCAATGCTAACCTTAGCTGATTTTGTCAACAAGTGGCGAAACGCCGACCTCGGGGAACGCGCTGGCGCCCAAATGCATTTTCTTGAGCTTTGCGACGTGTTGGGCGAGCCGCATCCGGCCTCAGAGGATTTCTCGGGCGCGACGTACACCTTCGAAAAGGGCGGAACCACCATCGAGGGCAAGCAAGGCTTTGCGGATGTCTGGAAGCGCGGCTGCTTTGGTTGGGAGTACAAAGGCAAGCACAAGGACCTGAATGTCGCGTATCAGCAACTCCTCAAATATCGTGAGGATCTGGAAAATCCGCCGCTCCTCGTGGTATGTGACCTTGAGCTATTCGAGATTCACACCAACTTCACCGGCACGGCAAAGCAAGTCTATCGCTTCTCGCTTGACGACCTGCTGAAGAACCAAGTGACAGCCGATTGCAAGCTACCGCCGATCGAGGTTCTTCGCGCGGTATTCAGCGATCCGGCACGGCTCCGGCCCGATCGCAGCACGGCAGATGTAACGGAGATGGCCGCCGCTGAGTTCGCAACCCTCGCGGACTCCCTGCGAGCAAGAGGCGTTGACCCTCAGCGCGCCGCGCACTTTTTGATGCGGCTGCTCTTCTGCCTTTTCGCGGAGGATATCGGGCTGTTGCCTCCCAAGCTATTCTCGGTGCTGCTCGAACGCACGCGCCACCGCCCCGCCGACTTCAAAGCGCGGCTGGCTCAACTGTTCGCAGCGATGGCTACCGGCGGGGCGTTCGGTGCAGACGACATCGCCCACTTCAATGGTGATCTGTTTACGGACGCAGGAGTGTTCGACCTCTCCGTGGAAGATATTGAAACCCTACTGCGGGTCAGCGCGCTCGATTGGTCAGCCATCGAACCCGCCATCTTCGGCACGCTGTTTGAGCGCAGTCTCGACCCGGACAAGCGTTCGCAGTTAGGCGCGCACTACACGAGCCGTGACGACATCTTGCTGATTGTCGAGCCTGTGCTGATGGCTCCCCTGCGCCGCCGTTGGGTTGAGGTTAAGGCCAAGGCAGAGAAACTCCTCGAAAGACCCAAGCCGGGAAAAGCAGTCGCGAATAAGCTCCAAACCGCGTTGCGGAATTTATTGCTTGGTTTCGTGGACGAACTCTCTCACCTTCGTGTGCTCGATCCCGCTTGTGGCAGTGGAAACTTCTTATACGTGGCTCTTAAGTTGTTGCTGGATTTGTGGAAGGAAGTGAGCGTCTTCGGGGCCACCCACGGGCTTCCTCATCTACTGCCGTACCAGGTGAATCCGGCGCAGTTGTACGGCATTGAGATTAACGTCTACGCCCAGGAACTGGCGTCCGTGGTCGTGTGGATTGGCTACATCCAATGGCTGCACGACAACGGCTTCGGCGTGCCACCTCCTCCAATTCTTCAACGCCTCCACAACATCCGGCGCATGGATGCCGTATTGGCTCACGACGAGCACCGTCAGCCTGTTGAGCCGGAGTGGCCCGAAGCGGACGTAATCATCGGCAATCCGCCATTTCTGGGCGATAAGAAGATGCGCGAGGGGCTTGGGGACAAATACGTTGACGACCTTCGCTCGCTTTATGCTGACCGCGTACCGGGCGGGGCCGACCTCGTGACGTATTGGTTTGAGAAAGCCCGTGTCCAAATAGGTGAAAGCAAGGCGCGGCGTGCGGGCTTACTTGCAACAAACTCAATTAGCATGATGGGAAATCGGCCGGTCCTCGAACGCTTGAAAGAAACCGGCGACATATTCACGGCTTGGAGCGACCGGCCTTGGATACTTGACGGTGCGGCTGTCCGAGTGTCGATGATCGGATTCGATAACGGTGGGGAAAAGTCCCGAACTCTCGATGGGAAAGCCGTTGGCCAAATTCATGCTGATTTGACCGCTGGCGGTGATGTTACCAGCGCTGTTGGCCTGGACGAAAACGGGGGGCTTTGCTTTTTGGGTGTTATGAAGGGAGGCCCGTTTGACATTGATGCCGCAACTGCCCAAGCTATGCTGGCCTCACCACTAAATCCAAATGCGCGGCCCAACTCAGATGTGGTGCGGCGCAGAATCGGCGGACAAGACGTGACGGGAAGGCGTGCGGAAGGTTGGGTGATTGACTTCAATCAAATGGCGGAGAATGAGGCAGCACTTTACGAACTCCCTTTTGAGTATGTGCGTCGAACCGTAAGGCCGGTGAGGGATCGCAATCGCGACACCCGTATGCGCGTCAGTTGGTGGCTTCATGGCCGCTCTCGGCCAGCATTGAGGGAGGCGTTAAAGGGGAAGGTCCGCTGCATCATCACGCCTGAAGTCGCAAAACATCGCATCTTCGTTTGGATGAGTACTGACATCGTACCCGACCACACACTCCACGTCATCGCGCGTGCCGATGCGTACTTCTTCGGTGTCCTCCATTCGCGGGTACACGAGCTTTGGTCGTTAGCGCAGTGTTCCTGGATAGGTGTTGGCAACGACCCTCGCTACTCGTCATCGCGTACATTTGAAACATTCCCATTTCCCTGGCGGCCTGGAAGCGAACCAGACGACGATCCGCGCGTCAAAGCGATTGCAACGTCGGCCGACGAACTCGGATCCAAGCGCGATGCGTGGTTGAATCCGCCTGGGGCCTCCGCTGCGGAACTAAAGAAGCGCACTCTTACGAACCTCTACAACCAGCGTCCACAATGGCTTGAGGATGCCCACCGGGCACTCGATGACGCCGTCCTGGCTGCCTACGGTTGGCCGGAGGACCTGAGCGACCCCGATATCCTGGAACGCCTGTTGGCGCTGAATCGGGAGCGCGCTGCTACCCGTTTCACATAGCATTGCCGCCTATGAAGCGATTGTAGCGCGGACCTGTTCTGTAGGCGCTCGGCTTTTCGTAGCCAATATGGGACGAGCCGCGGACCTACAAAACAGGTCCGCTACGCTTGCTCCTCCGTTTCCAGAATCATATCTCCGTCGCCGTCCAAGACGACAAAGGAATAAGAATGCCCGCACGCGCCATCATCAGCCATGACAATCGAGTGCGGACTGACCGCCTTCACCAAATTAAGGAGAGGCTTCCTGCGGCATACCGGAGCAGACTCAATGTCCCTTGACACGCGTAAAGGAGTAGGCTAGTGTAGTGTCCAGGAAATGGCTGGACAACGCGCCTTCTCGTAGCGCCGGCATCCTGCCGGCACATGCCACCGGGACGGTGGCGCTACATTGTCCACTTAATTAGTGGACACTACACTAGTGTCCTGAGTCATAAG
>JBAVYG010000139.1:0-3010 GCA_049698675.1 Terriglobia bacterium | reverse complement strand
CAACGACAAAGAGAAAACCAAAAAGGGGACATTTCTAATGAGGTAAGAAAGGGGACATTTCTAAAGAGCTTTGACATGAATCGTGCAACTAACGTGACAAAGCCTCCCAAATGGCGTAAGATGGCGCTGTTACGAGGGGTGTGGGAGATTTGTTATGACGGTGATCGAGCTTCCCGATGAACAGGCGGCAGCGCTGAAAGCGAAAGCTGCTGCGGAAGGTCTTTCTCTTGAGGCGTGGCTCCAGAAGCTCGCTGAACAGGAGCGTCCGGCCAGCCGCCCCCGCCGACATATTGCTGAGGTGATCCTCGATAACATGCAGGATGTGCCGCCTGAAATCATGGCCCGCATGCCCAAAGACGGTGCCAGCCAGCACGATCATTATATCTACGGTTGGCCCAAGAAAGAGGCATGACCGCGCTTTTCGCCGATACGTTCTATTGGATCGCCCTGGTCGATTTCACCGACACCGCCCACCAGCGCGCTTTGGCCCTTACATCCGAGCGGGCAGACTCTCCCATCGTCACGACGGATGAAGTGTTGGCCGAGTATCTTACCTTTTTTGCGACGGCTCCCGAGCAGATGCGCCGCAAAGCTGTTACAAACGTCCAGCGCATTCTCGAAGACCCCGGTGTCCAGGTCGTTCCGCAGAGTCGAGAATCGTTTCTCTCCGGCATGGCTCTCTACGCAACGCGGCCCGATAAAGGCTACAGCCTGACGGATTGCATCTCCATGCAGACGATGCGCAAGAAAGGGCTGACCGAGGTTCTTACCAACGACCGGCATTTCGAGCAGGAAGGGTTCCGGGCGCTGTTTCGCGATTCCTGAAAGAGTCTTTGAGGCCCTCAGGTCTCGCTGCGGCCTCATCACCATCAACAAGCCGTCGGTTCCATCGCAGACACGCAAACTGCCGTATGTCTGCGCCACCCGGCGAAAGCTATCTCAGGGAATTGAGCGAGCACCGTTGGAACGATGAGATCTGGGTGTTCGCGCGGAAGAAAATCTGGAGGCTTGCTAAAACCAGTTGGTGTTTTTGACTGGTGGGGTTTCGGCGCTGGCGGGGCTGACATCAGGTCGGAATGCGAATGGAGGTCATTCAAAGTGAACATTGCAGTCATTGGTTGGGGTTCCTTGATCTGGTGTCCTGGATCACTCCGTATTCGGACGAGATGGCATCGGGACGGACCGAGATTGCCAATCGAATTTGCCCGCATATCGGAAGACGGGAGGTTGACTCTGGTAATTCATGAACACGAAGGCTGCGAAGAACAAACAACGTACTGGGCTCTTAGCGAGCACGACAATCTTCGGCAAGCGCTCGACAATCTCCGCGAGCGGGAAGGCTGTTCTGCGACGCACATCGCCTCAATGGAAACGAACGATGAGGGTGGCCAGGACAAGGTTAGAGGGAAGATTAGAGAGTGGCTCAAGCTTAAGCGTGAGGTCGGCGCGGTTGTGTGGACTAACCTACCAACAAACTGGCAGGTTAAGAGAGGCCACGCATTTACGTGCGAGGACGCGGTCAGATATCTAGAGGAACTCGAACGACGCCGACAGGAAGCGGCGGACTGTCTAAAGCGTGCAAGGGAGTACATACGAAACGCGCCTGACCAAATCCAGCCAGAAGTAAGGAAAAGAATCTGCACTAGAACCGATTGGACCGACAACAAGCTAGCAGAGGCGCTTTTCGAACCAAACTGAGGGCGAGCGTGCGGCAGAGGAGCTATATGGGAAATGGACAAGCAACAACTGGAACCATGGTGAGACCAAAGAGATCCGTGATGAGGTCAGCGGCCTTAAGCACACTCCCAAAGGCATTCATGGTGGGAGGCGCGCCAATGCTGGGTTCCAGAATGCTCTTTCAGCCGTAGGTGAACTCTTGGATCTTGTGGAGGCTTGGGCAGGATCATCGAGCATTGGAATGAGTCGCCCGGCTAACCAGACTGCGAGCTTTCTCAAGCAAGGCTGACTGATTCACTAAAGGGGGTTTACGGACAGAAGCCCATGATTTATGTCGTCGGGTGCAATGACGGGATTCAACCGAGGGACCAAGATTGGCTCGGAGGGGATTCGCCGGAGGCTATGGCGCAGAAAGCGCACTTCGCTGAATTGATCGCGGGTGGCGCAGACATCGGTCTTTGATGTCTGCGAATAGCGCGGCCCCTCTCGCTGCGGCCTCATCACCGTCAAGCAGGGACCGGTTCCATCGCAGACATGCAAACTGCCGCATGTCTGCGCCACCCGGCGATGGCACGAAAAACTCTCCCGCCTTTCATCCTGGTCCGGTGGCCGTCATCCTGAGAGCGCCCCCTCACCGTCATGCTGAGTCCACCGCGGCGGACGAAGCATCTCGCCCTGCTGTTGCAAGGCAGAAAAGTCCAGAGCGAGATTCTTCGCTCCGCTTCGCTCAGAATGACAGCATGACAGACGAGTGCATGGACGTCACGCCGAGCAGCGTAATCGACCGGTTCGAAACAAGGCATTTACGCGCTGACGCTGGGTTCGGAACGCCTGCCGGGGGCACGTCGTTTCTCTTCCCTTGGGAAGGTGTAGGCTACGTATATGAGCCTATTATGTGGCGGGTAGTCACTGTCCTTGGAGAACTCCGTCGTTGCGATGCTCCTCCAAGCGGCCATTCCCCAGCGACTTACGCGTAACGCCATCGCGCAACAACGGGTTTATAATGTGGAAGGTTTTGGAGCGACGAGATTTCGGGCCGGGTATTTCCTAACAGGATGCTGAAAAACCTCCGACAACTTTGTCATTCCGATCCCGCCCTGCGGGAGAGGAATCTCGCTCTGAACACAAGGGAAGATTCCTCGTCGTCCGCCAATAAGAATGGCGGACTCCTCGGAATGACAGGCTAGGCGAGTTCTTCAGCATCCTGCTAATTGTACTAGGTTAAGTTTATCTTGACTCTGCTTTCTCGTGGCGGTAAGCTTCGGGTATGACGCCACAGGAGTTGAAAGCTCTCGATCAGAGATTGACAACCTTTCTTGAGGATCTGCTTGCC